>NZ_JBVIJE010000035.1:0-70034 GCF_055581585.1 Streptomyces sp. NPDC031426 | reverse complement strand
GCCCGCTGACCACCAGAAGCGTGTAGAAGCCGCAGCCATCGTCGCAGAGAAAGATGGCCCCGGTAGCCCGAGCGTCTTCGGCCGCATCCGCGGCCTCTCGCCAAGCGCCGTAATCAGCTTGGTAAGCCGTGTCGGAGACATAGTCCTCCCGCTTCGGCTCGCTCTCCCAGACAACTTCGCTCGCCGCGAGTGCGGTGTCATGGTCGGGGAAGGGGACATGCAGCTTCGCATGGTCTCCATACCGGGCGCCATCCCAGTCCCAGCGCGCCCCGTCAAACCGCAGCGTGCGCACCCGGCCGCCGGCGCTGACACGAAGCAGGTACTGGCGATACTCATCGGGAAACGCCACACCGAACTGTTCCTCGGCTTGGCGCACTTGCGTCTCCCTCAGGACCTCTGGGAGACCACCTCGCCTGCCGACGCCCGTTCGTTGCCGTGCGTAGAGGGCGATGGTCCGTGCCCGCACCTCGTCCCAGTCCACTACTTGCATGCCAGGCAAGATAGCCGGTCGTCCGGCAATCCAACCCGGCGACGAAGATCACGATCTACGGCTGGAGTACTAGAGGGCAGCAGAGAGCCCAGGTAGCCCACTACGGGAAACCTGGGCTCTTTTGCGTTCCGTTACGCCGGAAGGAGTTGCCTAAGAATCTCCGGAGTGTCCGACGTATCAGCGATCCCACTGGGGAAGTCTCTCAGCTCTGGATCAATCCAGTGAGCCGGTACGTTCCATCCTGTCGCCAAGAACCCTTCCATGGAGCCAGCTTCCAGACCTGCGGCTAGCGCAAGCTCCTTGAGGTCACCGAAGAATACGACGACGCCATGGCTCGCGTTCGGAAGTGCGCTCTTCCAGACGTAGACCCGTACATCCCTGCCTGTCAGGTAGTCCCTGCGTTCCTCGGTCCTCATGCCTCCCCACTTCTGAGCCCACGTCAGGCCAGTCTCTACGTATCGAGTTACCGCAGGGCGTACCGGTTTGGCTTTGAGTTCCTTGGTCTTTCTGGTCAGGTTCCCGTGCATCCGCCAGTACGACTCTTCTTTCTCGGGGTCGTCGTACCTGCCGTTCTCATAGTCTTTCTCAAGGCGCAGCAGTCGTGCTGTTACCTGGTCAAGCGCTGCTGTGTGGTCCTCCCCCGGCTCGGTCACCTGCACGACTTCTGGGAGGCTTCCGAGCTTGTCCAAGAGGACTCCCTCAAAAATCTCGTTCAGGGTGTCCTCTGGAATCCTTGCCGAACTGGCACAGGGCATTGCCTTGGAGCGTGACGTACAGGAGTAGTGCCGGTAGACCTTGACTTCCCCCGTGGCCAGAGTCTTCTTGAGCCGGTGACAGAACATCCGAGCCCCACAGGCTCCGCACCGTGCGATGCCTGTCAGCAAAGAGGCTTGGTTGGTACGCCGAACATGCGATACGCCACGGGACTTGACTGCCTCTACGGTGGCTTGCCACTCAGCGTTCGTAAGAATCGGATACTCCGTCGCCATGACCAAGTTCCCCTGGTCATTCTCGTACGGCTCACCCTTGTACGCGAGGAAGCCGGCACAGGCAGGGTGATAGAGGATGTTCTGAACCACTCTGGGGGTCCACTTGGTTCCCTTGGGCTCTGTGAGAGCGTTCCCGTTCCTGCGCTTTGGGTCCTTGCCCCTCAGCACACGCAGATGGTCACGCCATGTCAGTACTCCCTTGGCGTTCAACTCTCGGGCAATCTGGTTGGTGGAGACTCCAGCACGCACCCGCTCTGAGATCTCCTTCAAGACTTTGGCGTACTTGGTTTCCGGCACCAGGACGTAATGCTTCCCGTCCGGCGAGTCTGCGTAGACGTAGCCGAATGGCGTGATGCCTCCCGCGTACAGGCCGTTCCGGCGTAGGTAGTCCCGTGCGTCAGAGACACGCTGCCGGATCTTCCTCAGCTCTGCTGCTGCCTGAGTTGCCTTGGCGTAAGCGATGAGCCGTCCCGTCTCGGTGGAGATGTCGAACGAGGGGTCATCCAGGACTACAAGGGTCTTCCCCCAGTCCAGAACGTTCTTGACGAACGCCATGAAGTGGAGATCATCTCGGCTGAGACGGTCCTGTGTGGTGACTGCCAAGACGTCCCACTTCTCCCGTCCTTCCTCGGTGAGCCATGGGCCCATGGAGGGGCGCTCAGGAAGGTCTACAGAGCCGGACACCGAACGGTGCTCCACCACACCCGCTACGGGGTGACTGAGTCCCTGAGCCCACGTGTGGAGGTGTTCCAACTGCCGTGGGATGGACGTTGATTCGTCAGTGTCAACGCTGATCCGAGCCGCGAGTAGCGCCCTCTGGGTCTCTGCCATGAGCAGAGCGTAGGCCAGTTTCAACCTACGTATCTACGGAATGCCGTACGACGTGGAGAACTTCTGCGCCTTGTCGGGATGCTTGTGCAGCAGGTACCCGAGGTCGGTGGCCGGGTGGGCGGCGTCGCCGCGCGTGGAGATCGTCAGGAACACATGACCGAGTCTTCCGGTATCAAGGCCCGCTGACCACCGGTTTTCTCATCGTGGCCGCGTCATCCCCCCGGGGCCTTGATCAGTTGCACGCTGCGGCGGAGCCCACAGTCCACACACAAGTCGTTCACACCCACGGCATAGTGATCGACCGTCAACTGACCACTGACTGAAGGGGGAACCATGTCCCACGGCCACAAGGTCCGCGCCGGCAGAAGAGCCGTCGTAGCGGCACTGGCGGGTGCGGTTCTCGGTACGGGCGTCCTCGCGGCCGCTCCCGCCCAGGCGGCCACGGCACCGCAGGTGTCGGCCCAGGGAGCGTTCGCGCTGAACCCCGCCACCGGCAAGGCGCTGTTCGGCAAGGAGCCGGACGGACGGCTGCGGACCGGGTCCACGACGAAGATCATGACCGCGCTGGTGGTGCTGTCCCAGCCCCATCTGAACCTCGACCGCCAGGTGAGGATCAAGAAGGAGTACACGGACTACGTCATCGACCCCACCACGCACACCCAGCGCTACTCCAGCGCCCACCTGATCCTCGGCGACTCGATGAAGGTGCGCGACCTGCTGTACGGGCTGCTGCTGCCCTCGGGCTGCGACGCGGCCTACGCGCTCGCGGACACCTACGGCACGGGGTCCACGACGGACCAGCGGACCAAGTCGTTCATCGCCGGGATGAACGCCAAGGCGCGCGAACTGGGCCTGACCGACACGCACTTCGACTCCTTCGACGGGGTGTCCAACGGCAACAACTTCGCCTCGCCGCGCGACCTGGCGAAGCTGGCCGGGGTCGCGCTGAAGAACGCGACCTTCAAGAAGGTCGTCGGCACCAAGGAGTACAAGGACATGCAGTCCTACCGGCCGGGCGGCGGAACGCACGCCATGCAGCCGTGGGACAACACCAACAAGCTGCTCGGCTCCTACCGGGGCGCGATCGGCGTGAAGACCGGCTCCGGACCGGAGGCGCAGTTCTGCCTCGTGTTCGCGGCGACCCGGGGCGGCCGGACGGTCGTGGGCACGGTGCTCGCCGACACCTCCGCGGACCAGCGCTTCCAGGACGCGGCGAAGATCCTCGACTACGGCTTCGCGCAGAGCGGCTGAGGCAGCCGGGGGGCCGCCGCCGTGGTGCACGGCGGCGGCCTCTCGGCCGGGTCACACGCCCGACGGGCTGTTCTGGTTGCCGTTCTCCTCCAATGACTCCTCCCGCGCCGCCAGCTTGCGGAGCATCTCCAGGACGCGGTCGCGGGACTCGTCGGCCGCGTCGATGGCCTCCATGCACTGCCAGTACGTCGTCTCGTCGTCGGCCGCGCTCGCCATGCCGACCAGGGCCATGCCGACCTCGCCGAGCAGGCTCCCGAGGCAGAGCAGGGTCTCGCGGGCGTCGGCCAGCTCGGTGAGCTGGGCGGCGCGCAGGTCGCCCAGGTCGAGTTCGGGCGGGTCCAGGACTCCGCAGCCACGGCCCGCCAGTTCGGTCAGGCCGAGCGCCTCGCCGCGCAGCTCGGGCGGGCCGGAGACCGCGAGCCGGCTCCCGATCGCCTGGGCCAGGGCCTGCGCCTGCCACACCTCCGCCATGATCTCGGCCGCGTCGGCGCCGCACGCCAGCGCACGCCTGCTCGTCAGGATGAGCCGTATCGCATCCATGCGTCGCCCCCGTCCTTCCGCGTGCTTCCTCGCACGCCCGCTTGAACGCTCTTGGTCACTACCCAGAGTGAAACCGCTCGGGGCGAAAAGCCAGAGGTAGACGGAAATCTGTGGACAACAATTCGGATTCGATAGGCGATTCAACTCCGGAGAGTAATACCGGAGTTCAACCCTACGACCGTGGGGGGTGCTCGGACGCGCCGTGCGCCCCCTGCACCGGGAAGCGCCGTTCGTTGCGGTCGATCTTGGCGGCCAGGGCGGCCAGTGCGTCGATGCCGAGGACATCGCAGAACTGCAGCAGATAGGCGAGGACGTCGGCGACCTCGTCGGTGACCCGGTGCGCGGTGTCCGGGTCGTCCATCACGCGTGCGGACTCCTCGGGTGTCAACCACTGGAAGATCTCGACCAGTTCGGAGGCCTCCACGCTGAGCGCGGCGACGAGGTTCTTGGGCGTGTGGTAGGGCTGCCAGTTCCGCGCGGCCGCGAACTCGGCGAGCCTGCGCTGGAGTCGGGCCAGGTCGAGGGGTTCCGTCACACGTCCAGGTGTACCACTGTGACGCCCTCGGTCCCGGTTGCCCACGAGGCGTCGCTCACCGCGCCCACCCACCGGATGTGGCCGCGCTCGCCCATCCGGACGGCCGTCCGCAGCAGCTCCCGGCGCTGGGCGGGGTCGAGGCCGCGGTCGAAGCCGTCGGCGAGGACGGTGAGGGTGCGCAGGGCGTCGGGCACCTCGCCCGGGGTGTCCACGTCCAGGACGCCGGGCCCGGTCAGCAGCACCAGCGCCAGCGCGAGATAGCGCAGTTCGCCGTCGCCGAGCCGGGCGAGTTCGGTGCGCAGTCCGTCGCCGCGGTCGAGCAGCGCCCGTACCGTGCCGTCCGGCAGCGGCTCCGCGACGAGATCGGTCACCGGCCCCGCGCAGCCCGCGCGCAGGACGTCGACCAGCAGGCCGTGCCGGCGGGCGCATTCCGCGCGGGTGCGCCACAGCACGTAGGCGAGGTTGTCGCAGCCGGACAGCAGCCGGCCGGAGCCGGTGGGCACGGGGGTGCGCATGCGCTCGGGGCGTGGGTCGCAGGGGAAGACGGAGCGCAGGGCGACCACCATCTGCTCGGCGGCGGCCAGCACTTGGCGCTGCCCGTCGGTCTTGCCGGCCACGCGCAGCGGCAGCAGGGCGGTGCCGAGGCGGTCGTCGGGGAGTGGGGCGCGGGTCACCGGGGCGGAGCCGGCCGTGTACCAGGCCGCCTGGACGGTACCGCGCCCGGGATCGCGCAGGGCGGTCTCCAGCAGGACGACCCCGCCCGCGGTCAGCCGCTCCCCCACGATCCTGAGGTCCGGTTCGGCCTGTACGGCCACGTCGAGCCGGACCGGCCCCTCGGCGCCGTCGGCCGTGCAGCCGATCCGGAAGCCGCGCCGCCCTCCGGCGTCGGGGCGCGCCCGCTGCGGCACACAGGCCACCGGGTCCGGGAACACCTCGAAGAGCGAGGCTCCGCCACCGAGCCGGGCCAGCGCCTCGTACGCCGTGAGCGCGGTCGTCTTCCCCGCTCCACTGGGCCCGGCGAACACGGTGACGGGCCCCAGCGGAAACCCGGCCCGCCGATGCCCGGCGAACGCCGACAGCCGCAGCTCGGTGATCCGGGCACGTACATCGGGGGACCGCCGGGACCGCGCGGGGACGGCCCCGGCGGGTGCGCCGACGGCGGGGGACTCAGCGGACACGGAAGGCACGGCCATGCCGGGACCGTAAAGGCCGCCCCACCTGCCGAACCGTTTCCTGCCGAGACCTTCCTACGAACGGGCGGCCGGGCGGGCCCAAACGGGACCAGGAGACACTCGGTCGAGTGACACCGGACGACCGGCACCGCGCCCTCCGGCCACGCACCCGCCACACGACGGCCACCGCAAACTCAGCCACCCCGAGCACCCCCTCGGCCGCCGGGGCCAGGGGTCAGCCACCCGACGCCCCAGCCCCCTCCATCAGCCCGCTGACCTCGGTGCCGGGTGGGGTGAGGAGGAACACGTTGCGGTCGACGCGGTGCATCCCGCTGCCCAGGCCGAAGACCACGCCCGTGCTGAAGTCGAGGACGCGCTTGGCGACCTCGGTCTCCGCGCCGGTCAGGTCGAGCAGGACCGGCGCGCCGGCCATCAGGGTCTCGGCGACTTCCCGGGCGTCCGCGAACACATTGACGCGCAGCACGACGAACCGGCGCCGCGTCTCGGTCTCGGCGTCCGGCAGCGAGCGGTGGTTCACCGCGGACGGCCAGGCGTCCCGGCCCCGCAGCGGCACGACCTGGGCGAGCCCTTCCCACTGTTCATCGGTGACGTCGTAGCGGCTCACCGGCTCCCCCCGACCTGACTCGCACTCGATGCCTGCACCAGCCAATTCTTACGCCAAGTCACCCGTTCGGCCCAACAGCGACACACTGCGCGACCGATCCGGCGTCATCTCGCCCGGAGCAACCTGAGGCGCATGTACGAATACACCTGCTTCTTACCTCTCTCATACCGTTCTCTTCACCCCGGGCCACGTGTCGCTCATCCACCCCCGATAGCGTCCGATCCCGTGCACTTGGCAGAAACACAGCAGGTGACAGCCGGCCGGCGGACGCGGTCGGCGGTGTCCGCCGTACCGGTCGCCCGCGCGGAACTCCATGAGCCCCCCGCGCAGTGGCATCGCGTGCTGACGCTGCTCGCCGACGTCAGCCTGTTCATCGGTACGCGCTCCGTATGGACACAGGCGGCCACGCACAGGCTGGCCCTCGCGGGGGTCATCTCCGTCTGCTACGCCTCGATCCTGGTGACCGGCGTGCTCACGCTGACGGTCCGCCGGGCGCGTTCGCTGGCCCGTCTCGACGCCGTCGTGCTGGTGACCGCGATCGCGCTCACTCTGTGCGCCTGGGCGCTGAACCACGCGGGCGGCGACGAGGCGGTCCTGACCACGCAGGCCGCGAAACAGATCGTCGGCGGACACCTGGTGTACGACCAGCCGTGGCCGTGGCTCTTCCACATCAAGGGCGTCGCCCTGACCGCGACGACGACCGGCGGTTACGACTACACGTACGGCTATCCCCCGCTGACACCGCTGCTCACCGTGCCCTTCCTGTGGCTCGGCCACGCCGGGGCGCCGGCGACGCTGGCGGTGACGGTCGTACTGATCGTGGGCGCGGTGATGCTGTGGCGGCTGCTGCCGACGCCGTGGCGGTCGGCGGCCACGATGGTCTGCCTGGGCTTCAGTTTCCTGCCGATGTACGCCCGTCAGGGCTACCCGGCGATCGTGGGCCTGGTCCTGCTGATCCCGGTGGTGGTGCGCTGGCCGCGGTTCGGCGCCGGCGGCCGGCTGGGTCCCGCCGGGATCGCGCGCGCCGCGTGCATCGGGGCCGCGTGCGCGGCACAGCAACTCCCCTGGTTCGTCACGCCGTTCCTGCTGGCCGGGATCTACGCCGTGCGCCGCGGTGAGCTCGACGGGCGGGCGGCCACGCGGGTGGTGCTGCGGATCGCCGGGATCGCGGTCCTCACCTGGCTGCTGATCAACGCGTACTTCATCGTGACCGAGCCGGGTCCGTGGTTCCGGGGCATCGCGCTGCCGCTGACCCAGGGCGCGGTACTGCACGGCCAGGGTCTGGTCGACATCTCCCTGTACTTCACCCACGGCAGCGACCGGCTCGACTGGTACGGCCACGCGAGCATGCTGCTCGCCGCGGCCCTGCTGGCGCTGTTCGTGCTGTTCGTACGGCGGCTGGGCCCGGCCGCGACCGTGCTGCCCTGGTGTGCCTTCTACCTGGCGACCCGGTCCCAAGACGGCTACTACCTGATGTACACGCCGCTGTGGCTGGCGGCGGCGATCACCGTGCCCCTGTCGGAGTTCAGGAGCGCCTGGCAGCCGCGCCCCCGGTGGCTGACGGGCCGGCGGCGCCGGCCCGCGCTGGCCGCCGCCGTGGCGGTGCTGGTGCTGCCCGCGCTGGTGAGCGCGACCCTCGCGGTGACGGGGCAGCCGCCGCTGCGGATGGACGTCACGGCTGCCCGGCGCTCCTCGGCGCACACTCTGTCGGCCCTGACGGTGAAGGTCACCAACACCGGGAGCAGCGCGCTGACCCCGCACTACATGCTGACGACCGGCCAGGGCATGAGCCGGTACTGGTCGCTCGCGCACGGTCCGGCCACGATCCCGGCGCACACCACGGCGACGGTCCAGTTGCGGGCGCCCAAGGGCGGCTTCCCCCTGCCCGGAAAGAAGGCCACGCACATCCGGCTGCGCGCCTTTACGGCGACCCCGCAGACGCTCTCCACCGAGGACGTGAGCCGGGCCGAGCTGGGCATGAAGGGCTGAGCCGGCGGCTCAGGCCCGCGCGCGCGTGAAGCGCAGCTTCGCCGTCACCGTGGTCAGGCCCCGCATCATGCCCAGCTGGTTCCAGCCCATGCCGAACTGGTCGCGGTCGACGCTGAACTCGGCGTCCAGGGTGAGCGCGTCGGCGCCCGCGTCGCTCAGGTGCGCGGTGAAGGTCACGGGCTTGCTGACGCCCCGCACGGTCAGCTGACCGGTGACCCGTACGCCGTCGCCGTCGAGGCGGTCGGCGCCGCGGACGGCGAAGGTGATCTCGGGGTGGTTGTCGGCGTCGAAGAAGTCGGCCGAGCGCAGGTGGGTGTCCCGCTTGGCGTGCCTGGTGTCCAGGGAGGCCGCCTCCAGGGTCACGGTGCCGCTGGCCGAGCCGTCGGCGTGCACCTCACCTCCGCCGGAGGCAGCGGTGAAGGTGCCCTTCACGGTGACGAGTCCCCACATGGTCTTGTGGCGCAGTCCCACGGTGGAAGCGGCCGGGTCGAGCTGCCAGGTGCCTGTCTGCACGGCGACGGTCATGGTCGTACTCCGGATTCAGGTGATTCAAATTTGGATGACTGACGCTCACGCTAGCGCCTCATCCAAATTTGAACAACCCACTCATCCAAACTGAACAACCTTCTGGTCCAAAATTGGACAACAGGTAGACTCGACCCATGTCCGCATCCGACGCGCACCCCGCCGACCGGCTCGAATGTCCCGCCTCCGCGGACGGCCTGCTGCCCCCGGAGCTGCGCGCCTGGATGATCCTGCTGGCCGCCACGGGCGCCGTGGAGCAGCGGCTGCGGTCGGTCGTGAAGGAGACCCTCGACGTCTCGCACGACGAGTTCCTGGTCCTGTGCCTGCTGGCGGAACAGCCCCGCACCGGACTGCGCATGACCCAGGTCGCCGACCTCCTGGGCCGCCCCAAGACCCGGCTCACCTACCAGATCGCCTGCCTCCAGCGGGCCGGCCTGGTCGTCCGCACCTCGGTGTGCGGCGACAAGCGCGGCGTGCAGGTCACCCTCACCGACAAGGCGCGCGACCTCCTGAACGAGACGTCCACCCTGCTCGCCGGAACCGTCCGCCAGGCCCTCGCCGACTCGATGGGCCCCGACCAGCGCGCGGCCATGTGCGCGCTGGTCCCGGACCTCGACGAGGAGCCCGTCGGCGGCTGAGCGGCGGAGGTCACAAGCGCAAGGAGGGAAACCTCACAGCCCCCGCGCTGCACTCACTTGAGCATGCTGCCCTAGCATCCGAGCCATGACGGTCCTGCCTGACGACGGGCTCTCACTGGCCGCCGAGTTCCCTGACGCGACGCACGAGCAGTGGCAACGCCTGGTCGAGGGCGTGCTGCGCAAGTCGGGCAAGGAAGTCTCGGGCGCGGCAGCTGAGGACGCCCTGTCCACGACGCTGGAGGACGGGCTGCGCACCCGGCCCCTCTACACCGCGCGCGACGCCGCGCCCGACCCCGGTCTGCCGGGCTTCGCCCCGTATGTGCGCGGCAGCCGCCCCGAGGGCAACACCGCGGGCGGCTGGGACGTACGGCAGCGGCACACCGCCCTCGCGGACGGCGCCGTGCTGGCCGACCTGGAGAACGGCGGCACCTCGCTGTGGCTGGTGCTGGGCGAGGGCGGCATCCCGGTCGACGGGCTGGGCCGGGCGCTGGAGGGGGTCTACCTCGACCTGGCGCCGGTCGTCCTGGACGCGGGCCGGGACACCGTGCGGGCCGCCGAGGCGCTGCTGCGGCTGTCCGCGGACAAGGGCGTGGCCGCCGAGGCCGTACGCGGCAATCTGGGCGGCGACCCGCTCGGGTACGAGGCCCGCACCGGCACGGCGCTGGACTTCGCGCCGTACGCCGCCCTGGCCGCGCGCTGCGCCGGGCAGTACCCCGGGCTGCGCGCCCTCACCGTGGACGCCCTGCCGTACCACGAGGCGGGCGGCTCGGCCGCGCAGGAGCTGGGCGCCTCCCTCGCCACCGGTGTGGCGTATCTGCGAGAACTCACCGAGGCGGGGCTGAGCGTGGAACAGGCCGCCGGGCAGCTGGAGTTCCGCTACGCGGCCACCGCCGACCAGTTCCTCACCATCGCCAGGCTGCGCGCCGCGCGCCGGCTGTGGGCCCGGGTCGCCGAGGTCTGCGGGGCCCCCGGCGCGCAGCTGCAGCACGTGGTGACCTCGCCGGTGATGATGGCCCGCCGCGACCCGTGGGTGAACATGCTCCGCACGACCGTCGCGACGCTCGCCGCCGGGGTCGGCGGCGCCGACTCGGTGACCGTGCTGCCGTTCGACCACGCGCTCGGCCTGCCCGACGCGTTCGCGCGCCGGATCGCCCGCAACACCTCCACGATCCTCATCGAGGAGTCCCACCTGGCCCGGGTCATCGACCCGGCGGGCGGCTCCTGGTACGTCGAGCAGCTCACCGACCAACTCGCCCAGGCCGCCTGGGAGTTCTTCCGGACGATCGAGCGCGACGGCGGCCAGGCGGCCGTACTGCGCTCCGGCCGGCTGCGCACCGACCTCGCGACGACCTGGGCGGAGCGTTCCAAGAAGCTCGCCAAGCGGCGCGAACCCATCACCGGTGTCAGCGAGTTCCCGCTGCTGGCCGAGAAGCCGGTGGAGCGCGAGCCCGCGCCCGAGCCGCCGTCCGGCGGTCTGCCGCGGGTGCGCCGCGACGAGGCGTACGAGGAGCTGCGCGCCCGCTCCGACGCCCACCTGGCCGCGACCGGCGCCCGCCCCCGGATCTTCCTGGCGACCCTCGGCTCGGCCGCCGCGTACACCGCGCGGGCGACCTTTGCCGCCAACCTCTTCCAGGCCGGCGGCATCGAGCCGGTCACGGAGGGCGCCTTCGAGGACAGCGGCGCCACCGAGGCCGTGCTGTGCTCCAGCGACGCGCTCTACGCCGAACAGGCCGAGCAGACCGCCGAGTCGCTCAGGGCGGCCGGGGCCCGGCATGTGTTCCTGGCGGGCCGGGGCGAGTACGCCGGCATCGACTCGTACGTCTTCGCGGGCTGCGACGCCATCGACGTGCTGTCCGCGACCCTCGACCGCATGGGAGTGTCCTGATGGGAATCCCCGACTTCTCCGGCATCGAGCTGGGGACGCCGGTCGCCGACGGCAGTGCCGATCAGTGGCGTGCGGCCGTCGCGCGGGCGGCCGGGAGCGAAGAGCCGCTGTGGGAGACCCCGGAGGGCATCGGGGTCAAGCCGCTGTACACCGGCCGTGACCTGGAGGGCCTGGACTTCCTGGGCACCTACCCGGGCATCGCGCCGTATCTGCGCGGCCCCTACCCGACGATGTACGTCAACCAGCCCTGGACGATCCGCCAGTACGCGGGCTTCTCCACCGCCGAGGAGTCCAACGCCTTCTACCGGCGCAACCTGGCGGCCGGCCAGAAGGGTCTGTCGGTCGCCTTCGACCTGCCCACGCACCGGGGCTACGACAGCGACCACCCGCGTGTGACCGGCGACGTCGGCATGGCGGGCGTGGCCATCGACTCCATCTACGACATGCGGCAGCTGTTCGACGGCATCCCGCTGGACAGGATGACGGTGTCGATGACGATGAACGGCGCCGTGCTGCCGGTGCTCGCGCTGTACATCGTGGCGGCGGAGGAACAGGGCGTACCGCCCGAGAAGCTGGCCGGAACCATTCAGAACGACATTCTGAAGGAGTTCATGGTCCGCAACACCTACATCTATCCGCCGAAGCCGTCGATGCGGATCATCTCCGACATCTTCGCGTACACCTCGCAGCGGATGCCCCGCTACAACTCCATCTCCATCTCCGGCTACCACATCCAGGAGGCGGGCGCGACGGCCGACCTGGAGCTGGCGTACACGCTCGCGGACGGCGTGGAGTACCTCCGCGCGGGCCGGGAAGCGGGCCTGGACGTGGACGCGTTCGCGCCGCGCCTGTCCTTCTTCTGGGCGATCGGCATGAACTTCTTCATGGAGATCGCCAAGATGCGGGCGGCCCGGCTCCTGTGGGCCAAGCTGGTCTCGCAGTTCGAGCCGAAGAACTCAAAGTCCCTGTCCCTGCGCACGCATTCGCAGACCTCGGGCTGGTCGCTGACCGCGCAGGACGTGTTCAACAACGTCACGCGTACGGCCGTGGAGGCGATGGCGGCGACCCAGGGGCACACCCAGTCGCTGCACACCAACGCCCTCGACGAGGCCCTGGCCCTGCCGACCGACTTCTCGGCGCGCATCGCCCGCAACACCCAGCTGCTCATCCAGCAGGAGTCGGGCACCACCCGGGTCATCGACCCCTGGGGCGGCAGCGCGTACGTGGAGAAGCTGACGTACGACCTCGCGCGCAAGGCCTGGGCGCACATCCAGGAGGTCGAGCAGGCGGGCGGCATGGCGCAGGCCATCGACGCCGGCATCCCGAAGCTGCGCGTGGAGGAGGCGGCGGCCCGCACCCAGGCCCGCATCGACTCGGGCCGTCAGCCGGTGATCGGCGTGAACAAGTACCGCGTGGAGAACGACGAGGCGATCGAGGTCCTCAAGGTCGACAACTCCGCCGTACGCGCCCAGCAGATCGAGAAGCTGCGGCGGCTGCGGGAGGAGCGGGACGAGACCGCGTGCCGGGACGCGCTGGACGCGCTGACGCGGGCCGCCGAGGGCAAGGAGAACCTGCTGGAACTGGCCGTGCGCGCGGCCCGCGCCATGGCCACCGTGGGCGAGATCTCGGACGCCCTGGAGAAGGTGTACGGCCGGCACGCGAGCCAGATCCGTACGATCTCCGGCGTGTACCGCAACGAAGCAGGCAAGTCCCCGAACGTGGACCGCACCCGTGCCCTGGTGGACGCCTTCGAGGAGGCCGAGGGGCGCCGGCCGCGCATCCTGGTCGCCAAGATGGGCCAGGACGGCCATGACCGCGGCCAGAAGGTCGTCGCGACCGCGTTCGCCGACCTCGGCTTCGACGTCGACGTCGGCCCGCTGTTCCAGACCCCGGAGGAGGTCGCCCGGCAGGCGGTCGAAGCGGACGTCCACGTGGTCGGCGTGAACTCGCTGGCCGCCGGTCACCTCACGTTGGTCCCGGCGCTGCGCGAGAAGCTCGCCGAGGAGGGCCGCGAGGACATCATGATCGTGGTCGGCGGGGTGATCCCGCCGCAGGACGTGCCGACGCTGCGGGAGATGGGCGCGGCGGAGGTGTTCCTGCCCGGGACGGTGATCCCGGACGCGGCCTACGACCTGGTGCGGCGGCTGTCGGCCGACCTGGGCCACGAGCTGTAGCGGGGGCTCTCGGGGTGGCATCGATCGATCTCGACACGTATGTGAAGGGCGTGCTCGACGGAAAGCGCGCGATCGTGGCCCGCGCGATCACGCTCGTGGAATCCACGCGCCCCGCGCACCGGTCGCTGGCTCAGGAATTGCTGACCCAGCTCCTTCCGCACAGCGGCCGGGCGCGGCGGATCGGCGTGAGCGGGGTGCCGGGTGTCGGCAAGTCGACGTTCATCGACGCGTTCGGCACCATGCTGACCTCACTGGGCCACCGGGTCGCGGTCCTCGCGGTCGACCCCTCCTCGACCCGTACCGGCGGCTCCATCCTGGGCGACAAGACGAGGATGGAGCGCCTGGCGGTGGACCCTGCCGCCTTCGTCCGCCCCTCCCCCAGCGCGGGCACGCTGGGCGGGGTCGCGAAGGCCACCCGGGAATCGATGGTGGTCATGGAGGCGGCGGGCTACGACGTGATCCTCGTCGAGACGGTCGGCGTGGGCCAGTCGGAGACGACGGTCGCGGAGATGGTCGACTCCTTCCTCCTGCTGACCCTGGCCCGCACCGGCGACCAGTTGCAGGGCATCAAGAAGGGCGTCCTGGAGCTGGCCGACGTGATCGCCGTCAACAAGGCGGACGGACCGCACGAGCGCGACGCGAAGGCCGCCGCCCGTGAACTGGCGGGCGCCCTGCGCCTGATGCACGGCAAGGAGGCGTTCTGGAGCCCGCCGGTGCTCAGTTGCAGCGCCCGTGAGTCGACGGGCCTGGACACGGTCTGGGAGCGCCTGGAACAGCACCGCACCCTGCTCGACTCCACCGGCAGGCTGACCGCCAAGCGGCGCGCTCAGCAGGTCGGCTGGACCTGGGCGATGGTCCGCGACGAACTGCTGGACCGCCTCCACGCCGACCCGGCGGTGCGCGAGGCCGCGCCGGACCTCGAACGACAGGTCAGAGAGGGCCGGTTGACGGCGACCCTGGCGGCGGAACGGATTCTGGAGGCGTTCGGCGTGCGTACGGCTCTGCCGCCGGCCGACTGAGGCGCAACGAGTTGCGCACCCCGCCGGCGATCTCGAAGACGCTTCTCGACGTGGCCCGCACCGACCCGGACCGCGACACCGGCGAGATCATCGACCGCCTCCACGACGTCGACAGCCGAGCGATCGACCTCACCGAGGCGCTGCTCCTGCTCAGCCGCGCCGAACAGCGGTCCTTCACCCGAGAACAGGTCGACCTGTCCCTCCTGGCGGAGGAAGCCACCGAAACCTCCTCCCCCTCGCGGAAAAGCATGGCGTCACCATCGAGACCCGCGGCGGCATCACCCCCACGAGCGGATCGCAAGCGCTCCTGCTGCAACTGACCATGGTCAGAGCCATCACCCAGGCACACGACGGAACGCTCACCCTCACCCCGCGCCCCGCCGGCGGGATCCGCGTCACTGTGGAACTACCCACGATCTCCCCGCACGTCGGCAGGTGACAGGTAGGAGCAGAAGACTCCGTCCGGGTCGTACCGCGTTCTCAGGTTCCGCAGGCGCTGCCAGTCGTCCTCGGTGAAGGAGCGGCGGGCGCGGGACGATGCCGCGGTGAGGTCCGCCTCGGCGATGTAGTGCCCCGTTCCGAAGGGTTCCACCCTGTGCATCGCTTCCCGCAGCCAGCCGATGTTGGCGGCGTCCTGGCGGGGGTCGTCCCAGACGGCGTAGGGAACGACATAGCTCTCCCCGAGCACGGAGAAGGCCATGTCGGGCGGCGGCCGGCCTGCCGGCGAGAACGGTGCGAGGACCAGCGATCTGTTCGAAGGGGCCGAGTCCACGACATCCGCGAGCTCGCTGAGCAGTGTGGGGAAGTCGGCGTCCGACCACAGGGTGTCCGCTGCATAGCGGAGTTGCGGAGGCCACAGGGCGGCGGAGGAGTCGTACAGGGCCTCGAACGTCGTCGGCTCGTCCAGTCGATGGGAGAGGGAGCTCTGGCGCAGCGGACAGTCGCGCAGCGGCCGGAGGAACTCGGTTGCTTCCTGCCGCGACGCGGCGAAGGCGGTGCCGGTGACGGTCACCGCTTTGAGGCCCGGCTTCGTACCGGGGTCCACCGTGCCGAGAGAGAAGCTCAACTCGACGTTCGGGGAGAGCCCTGCGGCCAGCTCGGTGGCCCAGTGCGTCACCTCGGTGACGTTCGCGAGGGAGCAGGCCCAGCTGGTGCTCGTGATCGCGCCGGGGCGGGGATACAGCCTGAGGCGGAAGGCGGTGACCGCGGCGAAGAATCCGGGGCCCGCTCCCCGGGCCGCCCAGAACAGGTCCCTGTGCTCGCTCTCGCTGCAGGTGACCGGCTCCCCGTCCGCGGTCACGGCTTCTATCTGCTCGACACTGGCGCACGCCGGCCCGCGGGCCCCGGAATTCCAGCCGAGCCCTCCACTGAGGAGGTATCCGCCGACGGCGACGGACCCGCAGTGCCCTGTGGGGAAAGCGAGTCCGTGACGGCCGAGTTCCGAGGTGAGCTGCACGCCTGTGACGCCGGGCTGCACCGTCGCCGTCCCCAAGGCCGGGTCGACGGCGCAGCCGCGCAGCCCGGACAGGTCGATGAGCATGCCCCCGTCGCGCAGGGGCGACCCGCACCAGCTGTGTCCCCCCGACCGTATGGCGATCTGGAGGCCCTGGGACCGGGCCAGGCGCACCGCTTCCCTGACATCACCGGCCGACGCCGCGCGAACGATGACGTCCGGGAACCGCGCCGGTGCGAACGCGTTCCACACGACGGCCCTGCGGATGTCTTCGTAACCGGCGTCGTTCCGCCGTACCGACAGTTCCCCGAGACCGTGCATCTGCGTGTAGCGGCTCATCCCGCACTCCTTGCCCCGGCACCCGCGCGGTCTGCACGCCCTCGAGCGGAGGAGTTGCGGAGACCGCCGTTGTACACGACGCTGAAAGCACGTCGCCATCCAGTGATGAGCCAGGCCGGTTCAGGCCTTTACAGCTTACCGCGCGGCCCGCAGGGGAACGACTCGTGGCCGGCAGGGATTGCCCACAGACACCATGAAATGCTTCGTCATGAGGAACGTCGGCGAGGTCGCCGTAGTCGACAAACGCGTTCCGGAACCGGGCCCGAATGAGGCCGTGGTGCGTACGACCACCGCGATGATCTGCAGTTCCGACGTCCATACGGTAAGGGGAGCGATCCCGGTCGCCTCCGATGTCACCCTGGGACACGAGGCGGTGGGAACGATCCATGCGCTCGGCTCCGCGGTGGAAGGACTGACCGAAGGTGAACGCGTGGCGGTGGGCGGAGTCACGCCCTGCTTTCGGTGCGAATTCTGTCAGCGCGGTCTGTCCTCGCAGTGCGGAGGCAGAATGATGGGTGGAGCCAGGTTCACCGTGCAGCGGGACGGCAACCTGGCGGAGTACTTCCTGGTGAACGACGCACTGGCGAATCTCGCTCCGATTCCCGAGACACTGTCCGACCACCAGGCTTTGTACGCGACGGACATGCTGTCGACCGGATTCGTCGCCGCCGAACACGCTGAGCTCGACTTCGGGCAGACCGTCGCCGTCTTCGCTCAGGGAGCAGTGGGACTTTCGGCCACCATCGGGTGCCGGCTGCGCGGCGCCGGATTCATCATCGCCGTCGAATCGCGGCCCGAGCGTCAGGAACTGGCCCGTCACTTCGGCGCCGATGTGATCGTCGATCACACACGCTGCGATCCCGTCGAGCGAATCCTTGAACTGACGGACGAGCAGGGTGTGGACGCGGCCATCGAGGCGCTGGGCACACCGGGTACCTGGGAGGCGACGTTCCGCGTCACCAAGCCGGGCGGCCACATCTCCAATGTCGGCTACCACGGCGAGGTGCCTGAACCACTGAGGATCCCGCTGGAGCCCTTCGGATACGGGATGTCCGACAAGCATGTCCACGGTGGGCTGAACCGAGGGGGCAGGGAGCGCCTGAGGCGGATCTTCCGGCTGATGGAGCACGGCAGGGTGGACCCCACCCCGATGACGACCCATGCGTTCGGCTTCGGCGAGGTCGAAAGGGCATTCCGGATGATGGAGATCGGGGCCGATGGCATCATCAAGCCGCTGATTCACTTTGGCGGTTGACGGCGGATGATACGCCTGACGGTGAGACACTCAGCCGGTGAGACGGAAAACCGCGAGGAGCGCCGCGTAACACACCGCCACCACGGCCGTACCCACCAGGTCGGTGCGGCGCGAATGCGGTCGGTCGGGTGCCAGCCAGAAGGCCAGAGCGCGGTTGACGACCAGTGGCATCAGAAGCCAGGTCAGAATCGAAACGCTCAGGACGTTCGAGATGAAAAGGCCGAGGTATCCCGCAACGCCGGCATGTGTGAAGGCGCGGCCTACGGTGAGGTTGAGCACCATGACGGTGGGGTAGAGCGCGAGAAGAACGGACATGGCCTGCTTCCAGTTGGGCGGGACACCCGCCTGCTCCCCTTCACCGAAGCGGAACCATCCGCTGAAGGCCGACCCGATCTGGCGCACGTCGTAGTCGGCGAAGTAGTCGCGCCCCTCGTCCAGCAGTTTCCTGCGGACATCCGACTTCAGCCACTGGTCGAGGTGTTCGCGGGTGTCGAACCGGAACACAGCGACCCAGCGGTCCTGGATGCCTTCGACGGGTGCGAAGAGTTCGGATCCCATGAAGCCCCGGTACTTCTGCTGGGCCCTCAGGACCTTTTCCTGCCAGCGCTCGAAGTCCTGCTCGCGACCTGGCCGCACCGTGTGGGAGATTACGGCCGTCACGGCTTCCTGAGCCGGTTGCCCTCCGCGCAGAACCTCCTGGGAGGGCTCCTCCTCGAACAAGTTGCGGCTGTCATCGAGGAGTTCTCGGCGCCTTGCCGATTCAAGCCAGGCGCTCAACCGGTCGACGTCCGAGAAGCGGAACACCACGACCCACTCGTTGTCCTCGGCGGAGTCGGGCGGGTAGAGCTCCGTTCCCTCGAAGCCGTCGAAGGCCCGTACGGCCCGGTTCACCTGTTCCTGCCAGCGCTTGTAGTCCTCCTCGCGACCGGGGACGACCTTCTGCGAGGTCACCACGGTTGCTCCGGCCGCACCATGGCCGCGGTTTGCGCTGGTGCTCATACGGAGTAGCGTAGCCACAAAGGGACTTATGAGACAAATGGAGCAAATACCATCAATCCATTGGAACCCTGTGTAATCGAGCCGAATACCCGAGCCGGTGCGGAGTGGAGGTCGTCATGGGTCACAAGGAGTTCCTGACGGAAGCGGTACGGCTGGCCACGGAGTCGGTGGAGCACGGCTGGGGCGGTCCGTTCGGCGCCGTGCTCACCCGGGACGGCGAGATCATCGCCCGCGGCCAGAACCGTGTCCTCCTGACCGGCGACCCGACCGCGCATGCCGAGATAGAGACCATCCGCAAGGCGTCCCAGCTCCTCAACGAGGAGGCGCCCACCATCTCGGAAGAGCACCAGAACGAGGGCACCCTGGAATACGTGCCGCGCCCCGAAGGCTCCCCCGACCCGGTCCCGGAACGGGCCCGGATGCTCCAGGGCTGCTCGATCTACATCAGTGGCGCACCGTGCCCCATGTGCATGAGCGCCATCTACTGGTCGCGCATCGACAACGTCTACTTCAGCTGCGACCTGGACGCCACGGCGAAGATCGGCTTCGATGACGCCTTCCAGTACGAGGACTTCCAGAAGCCGTGGGACCGGCGCCGGATCCACATCGAGCAGATCCACCCGGAACTGGGCGCGAGCGCATACGAAGCCTGGGAGACGAAGCCCGACCGGCACGCCTACTGATCAGAGGTCCTTTGCTGCGGGCTCCAGAATCGCCACGCACTGCGCCTCTGACCTGGCCTTTTCTGCGGCTCGCTCAGGCCGACACCTTTAGTCCGTGCTGCTCAGGGCGGAACAGACTGCGGCAAACCAGATCACTCCGAGGGATCCGCCTCGCGCGCTCCAGACCTCCATCCTCACATCATGGCCCGCACCACCTCTCCGGCCGTCAGAATGGACTCACGTGCGTCGGAGCATACGCAAGCTGGATCGACGCCTACGCCCCGCACCTGGACGTCGACTTCACTCTGATCCGCGGCGACGGCCCGCCGACCGACGGATTCAGCCAGGCCGCGTGAGCCGGCCAAGGGCCGGATGCCTGAGCCGGCCGGGCGTGTGTCGGCGAGCACCTCGCGGAGCCCTGGCACCGCGTCCGAGGGCCGATCGCGGGAACCGGGTTGAGGTCACAGCAATCGGTCGACCAGCCCGTCGATGTAGTCCGGGGTGAGCGGCACAATGCCGAACAGGACGCGGATATACATCGGGGCCAGGATGTGGTCCAGCACCTCGAACGCGTCGGGTGCGTGCTCGCCACGGTCGCGGGCGCGATCGAGCATGGACTGCAGTTGCCGGGTGCGTTCGGCGCGGAGGTCGGCACCAGCCTGCAGGCCCTGCTGACCGCGGCTCGACAGTGCGACGGCCAGATGCAGCACCGCCGGACCGTCGGGTCCGGTGATCTCGCGGGCCACTTGGGCCGCGTAGGTGCGCAGGTCGCCGGCGAGGCTCCCGGTGTCGGGCATCGGCGACTGCGCATTGAGGCGGGTGAGCGCCACGTCAGTGAGCAGGGTTTCCAGGCTGCCCCACCGGCGGTAGATGCTGCTGTCGGCTACGCCTGCGCGGGCTGCGACCTCGCCGACGGTGAAGTTGCCGTAGCCGCGCTCACTGATCAGGTCGGTGACGGCCTGGTGCACCTGCGCGCCGACGCGGGCGCTGCGCCCGCCGGGCCGCCGGGCTCGCTGTCGCTCGTTCATGCCCCCCAGCTTAACGCAGTCGAGACTTGCGTTTGCGAGGCGATCTTCCCTATAGTCATCTAACGCAGTCGCTGCCTGCTTTAGGGCACTCAGGTGTATCGCCACCCGCTTCGACCGCGACATGGCGCAACCAACGATTGAGGGGGATCCCATAGCCGCATCGCATACGACCGTAGGCAGTCGATCAAACCGGGCCGTGCCGCTCACGGTGACCTGCCTAGGCCAATTCATGGTCCTGCTCGACAACACAATCGTTGGAGCGGCACTGCCCGATATGCAGCACCGGCTGCACACTCAGCTGACCGGACTGCAATGGATCGTCGACGCGTACGTACTGCTGGTCGCCATGCTGCTGTTGTCCGGCGGTGTCTTCGCCGACCGTTTCGGCCGCAAGCGGGTGTACCTGACCGGGGTGGCGGTGTTCACCGCCGCGTCGCTGCTGTGCAGCCTCGCGCCCTCGCTCGGCTGGCTGGTCGCCGGCCGGGTGCTGCAGGGCATCGGGGCCGCGGCGCTGAGCCCTGCCTCGCTCGCCCTGCTCGCCGCCGCCTATCCCACGCCGCAAGAACGAATCAAGGCGATCGGGCTGTGGGCCGGACTCAGCGGAATCGGTCTGGCCGCAGGCCCCGTGGCCGGCGGCGTGCTGACACAAGCCTTCGGCTGGCCCGCCATCTTCCTGGTCAATCTGCCCATCGGCGTGGTCCTGCTGCTGGTCGGCCTGCGCCACCTCGGCGAGTCCCGCAACCCGAGCGCCCCCGGGATCGACATCCCGGGCACGGTGCTGTCCGTTCTGGCGGTGGGCGTACTGACCTACGGGCTGATCGAGGGCGGCGCCCGCGGCTGGACCTCACCGGTCATCCTGGGCAGCTTCGCCGCCGCGGTGATCCTCCTCGCCGCCTTCGTCGCCGTCGAAGCCCGTCGCTCCGCTCCGATGCTGCCGCTGCGGCTGTTCCGGCAGCGCCTGTTCACCGTGTCCAACACCGCCATGGTCGTGGTGGGATTCGCGCTCATGGGCTCGTCGTTCTTCTTCTCCCAGTTCTTCGTGTACGTCCAGGGCAGCTCGATCCTGCGCGCCGGCCTGCAGACCCTGCCGGTATCCCTCGCCATGGTGATCGTCAGCCCGCACGCGGGCCGACTCGCCGCCCGGTACGGCTTCCGAATCGTGGTCACCACCGGCCTGGCCCTGGCCGGCCTCGGACTGCTGGCGCTCGGCATGGTGCACGCCGACACCGGCTACGGAAACGTGTGGTGGCGGCTGGGACTCGCCGGCATCGGCTTCGCACTGGCCCTGTCCCCACTGACAGGCGCCGCCATCCAAGCAGTCAGCCCGCAGGAAGGCGGCCTCGCCTCAGGCATCAGCAGCACCACCCGGCAGATCGGCGCGGTGCTCGGCGTGGCGGTACTCGGAGCCGTCGTCCGCATCCGGCAATCCGGCGGCGCCTCCTTCGCGACCGGCCTCAACAGCGCCTTCCTCGTTGCCGGCGCCGTCACTTTGGCCACGGCCGTGTTCACCGGCCTGTGGCTGGCCAGGTCCAAGCCCGCGGAAGGCTCCGCGGCGCCGCAACGTTCCACTGATCCAGGTGCGGTCACCACGAGACCGAGGTACCGGCGGTATCGAGACGGCCCCGCGAGTGCGGCTGTCAAGCCGCTGCCCCGCAGGTACGGGTCGTAGGCGGCGTCACCGGCCCCCTGTGCGCAGGTCAGCACAGTGCCACCGTCGGTGCTCAGGAACCAGGACAGTGTGGCGAGCCCGTGCGCCCACGGGCCGCAGCCGTGCCATTACGAACCCGTCCTCTCGGCAAGGACCAACTGACCGACGCGTCCCACCACCGTCCGAGTCGTGCCAGGATTCGTTCGATCACAGGTCACTGCTCGAACGTCCCGAATGAATTCGGATGCTTGCGTGTGCCGGCTCGGCCGGAGTCAGACACTCGTCCATGCTTCGACGAAGGCGTTACGTCCGGCCGCATCGGGCGCCTTGTGGCCCGCGTGAAGAACGCGCCAGGCGGTGAGTTCCAGGTCCCGGAGCCACAGTTCGCCGATGACCTGTGTTTTGAGATCAGGGAGGTGGTCGGACTCGGCGAGCGCCTGGCCGATCACCTCTGCGGCCGCAACGCGCTGGGGAGGCGTCATCTCGTCTACGGCCGAGAGGATCTGTCCGGCCAGACCGGTTCCCTCTCCGGCCAGCGAACGCAGCACCAGGTCCTTGATATTGGTCGGCAGCAGGTAGGCGGTGCCCGAGGATCTCCACAGGTTCGACCAAAAGGATTCTCCTGCGTCGGTGGGGGCGGGGAGCGCGGCCAGCAGTCCGAGGAGATGCGCGGTGGCCGCGTAGCCATCGGAGTGGGCCGCCGCGAGGACCGCTATGCCGGCGACACGCTCCACGTCGAAACGGCCGGTTTCGAATTGTGAGGGCAGCCCCAATCTTTGTTCCAGCTGATCTGCGAGGCGGGCGGATGCGTGGGAGGGGAACTCGGGAAGCATCGGCGGTCCTTGGGCGTAGGTGGGCGGAGATACGCGCTCGGAAACCTTGGTCCTTCCCATGGCCAGGCGGCTTACACGGCTTCCGCAGGCCCAGTTGGTGGCGAGACCGACCTCGAGGGACGCTGTCACGGGCAGGCTCTTGGCATGATCATGGTTGCCGATGATGCCCAGAAGAACGAGACAGGACGGGAAGTGGTGTCTGGGGACGCCGTAGCCGGTCTCCCCGGCGGATCACATCATGGCTGCCGCGATGGTCCCTGTGCGGCCGTGGTCACCCTGACAGTGACCGGCGGTCTCCTATACAGCGCGGGCGCGGTGGTCTACGCCGTCCAATGCCCATCTGCATTTCCACGTCGCCCGGATCCAGCACGGCGTCGTGGGAGTTCCGGAGACGGGCGGGATGTACCGCGTTGCGATCGAGGACGTCAGTGCCTGGACCATGGGCGACTTCAGCTACTCCGGCCACTGACGCACCAGGACACGGCACACAGTGAGGCCCGCCCGGCACACGCCGGTCGGGCCTCACTGCTCGGTTCGGCTCACACCTGTCCGTATGTCAGGCGGGCAGGCGGAGCACCGAGCGTTGCGGACGCCCTCTGGTACGGGCCGGCCATGGGCGCGGTTGCGGCGGCGGGGCGGGTGCGGCAGGTGAAGCCGAGTTGGGTCATGGCCCTGAGGACTTCGCCGGTGCTGAAATCACGGCGGTCCTGGCGGGTGATGACCTGGCCGACCTGCTTGGCGGGGTAGTGGCGTCGTCCGATGATGACAAACTCACCGGTGACCGGCTCGGGTCTGACGCCCTTCATCGATTCCACCACGCCGCTCTTGGTCAGGTCGAACGGGAAGCGGGCGATGACACAGCGCATGATGCCTCCAGGGAGACGAGAAGACGGGGCCGGGTGGGGTGAGGGCGGTTCAGCGGGAAAGGGCGAAGGCGCTCAGAGCGTTGCCGTGTTCGTCGGCCACGGGTGCGGCCCCGAGCCAGCGGCAGCGCATCGCACGTTCGGCTTCGGCCCCAGTGGTCAGCGGCGGGGCGAAGGGCCCGATGACGTCGGCGATGTCCCGCAGGCGGATCCGGTCCGTGTATCCGGAGCCGTCACGAACGGCCGTGAGCCCGGCCCGGGTGACCAGGCCGGTGCGCAGACCGTCCTCGTCGCAGACCGCCAGATGACCTGTACGGGCGGCGGTCATCACGGACAGTGCCACCTCCACGGTCATGTCCTCCCAGACCTGCGGTCCGGCCGTGTCCATGGTGTCGGCCACCGTGCCGTGCACGGGGTGGGCACTCGCCGGGCGGAACTGCGTCTGGTCCAGCGTCAAAGGGTGCCTCCTGCGGAGTTGGCGGGCTTCCTGATCACGAAGGCCTATGCAGCCGCACCCGCGGTGGACTGCCGTACGGGCGCACGGCGGGCCGCCGAGACGGGGCGGCGTCGGCCGCGTGAGGTGGCGCCGCGCTTCTTGGGGCGTTCGACCACCGGTGCGGTGATGACGACCGGGATGCCGGAGGGTGCCTGGGCGCCGGTGATGCGGTGCAGAGCCTCTTCGCCGGCGCGGACCCGGGTGGTCTGCGGGACGATGCCGGCCGCTGCCATGAGGCGAGTCAGGGCGTGGCGCTGGTTGGGGGTGGCCAGGGTGACGACACTGCCGGACTCTCCTGCGCGGGCGGTACGGCCGCCGCGGTGGAGGTAGTCCTTGTGGTCGGTCGGCGGGTCGACGTTGACGACCAGGTCGAGGTTGTCGACGTGGATGCCGCGCGCCGCAACATTGGTCGCTACCAGTACGTTGACGTGCCCGCTCTTGAACTGTGCCAGCGTGCGGGTGCGCTGCGGCTGGGACTTCCCGCCGTGCAGGGCGGCGGCCCGTACCCCGTTGTTCAGGAGGTGCTCGGTGAGGCCGTCGACGGCGTGCTTGGTGTCGAGGAACATGATCACGCGGCCGTCGCGTGCGGCAATCTGGGTGGTGGCCGTGTGCTTGTCGGCGCCGTGAACGTGGAGCACGTGGTGCTCCATCGTCGTGACCGCGCCGGCCGAGGGGTCGACGGAGTGCACGACGGGGTCGCTGAGGTAGCGGCGCACGAGCAGGTCGACGTTGCGGTCGAGAGTGGCGGAGAACAGCATGCGCTGCCCTTCGGGGCGGACCTGGTCGAGGAGGGCGGTGACCTGCGGCATGAAGCCCATGTCGGCCATCTGGTCGGCCTCGTCGAGGACGGTGATGGAAACCTGGTTCAGCCGGCACTCGCCACGATCGATGAGGTCTTTGAGGCGTCCCGGCGTGGCGACGACGACCTCGGCGCCACCGCGCAGCGCGCTCGTCTGCCTGCCGATCGGCATTCCGCCCACCACCGTGGCCAGCCGCAGCCTCACGGAGCGGGCGTACGGGGCGAGCGCGTCGGTGACCTGCTGCGCCAGTTCACGCGTGGGTACGAGGATCAGCCCCAGCGGCTGCCTGGCCTCGGCGCGCTGCCCGGCCGTACGGGCCAGCAGCGCCAGCCCGAAAGCGAGGGTCTTGCCGGAGCCGGTGCGGCCACGGCCCAGTACGTCCCGGCCGGCGAGGGAATTCGGCAGGGTCGCGGCCTGGATCGGAAAGGGCACGGTCACGCCTTGTGAGCCGAGCGCAGCCAGCAGTGCCCCGGGCATGTCGAGATCGGCGAAGCCCTTTGCGGCGGGAAGCGCGGGTGTGATCGTCCTGGGCAGCGCGAACTCCCCCTGGACCGCGGCGGGCCCGCGGCCGTAACCACCGGAGCGGCTCAGCCCGCCGGAGCGGCTCCTGGCCGACGAGCCGAATCGGCTGCCGCCCCTGCCGGAGTCGGTACTGCCGTTACGGGTGCGGGCGAAGCGGTCGTTCGTGCGTGTGCGGTTCATGCGGAACCTTCCTCGATACGGCACATATCAAGGAATTCCCGCAGCAATGAGCAGCAGAGAGAATTGCAAGAATGGACCGGTGGGATGCGAGAGCGAATCTGGCCGACGGAAAATCCGTGCGGGCACAGGCGCTGGAATGAGTGGCGCGAAGCGGACGCAATGTCCGGGCGTCCGCTGCTATGAAGCCCATGAAGGGATGCGTGCACCCCTGAAGGATGCTCCGTATGCGGTGAGCCTACGGGTTTCCTGCTTGTCGTCCGCAGGCAAGACCACTGCGGGAAAATGCGAGCAGCTGGGGCCCGCACCCCGAAGGACGCGGGCCCCAGCTACAAGTACGCGACAGTCGGCGTCAGGCGAGAACGATGTTCTCGGCCGTCGGGCCCTTCTGGCCCTGAGCGATGTCGAAGGTCACCTTCTGGCCCTCCAGCAGCTCGCGGAAACCCTGGGCGGCGATGTTCGAGTAGTGGGCGAACACATCAGCGCCGCCACCGTCCTGCTCGATGAAGCCGAAGCCCTTTTCCGCGTTGAACCACTTCACGGTGCCAGCAGCCATGTCATTTCTCCTTTGGGGCAGTGCATCGGGATCCGCACTGCGCGGACCCCGTGTCGCCGCGATGATCAGCCCGTCCGGAAAAAGACCGGATAACAAAAGCGCTTCCAACGGCACAGGCGCCGCCCGGAGGACACTTGGAGTTTTGGGAACCACAACTGCAACTGAGATCGACAGTAGCACGCCGCAGCGGCCTGTGTACGGCGAAGAATCCCACTCCACTTAAAGCGGTAGAGAATCTGTCTGCCTGTTCCGTTGAAATCTCAGCTCGCGGGCACAGATATTTGCCCAGCCGGAGCGTAACGTTTCAGGGAGCATTGGCGGCCAGATCGAAGACCATCAAGGACCAGACCGTCGATCAGCTCGGGGAAGCAGCAGCATCCTGGTGCGGCAACGCCGTGCGCGCGAGGAGATGGACCGGCTGATGGATCAGTACCTGACCCTCGACGACCTTCACCAGCGGGAACGCGTCCTGGGGCAGGTGGTGCAACAGGGCCGAGGTCAACACCGCGGTCAGGCAGTCGCTGTCGGCCTTGCGTTCCAAGCCGGTCCGTCTCGGGCCGCCCGCCCGCGAGTACCCCGGCCTGGACGCGGGTGCGTTCGGGCCTTCGAGGGGCTGACTGCTGTGGCCCGCACCGGCGCGGTCCGCTCCACAGCTCTCGGCCCCGACCACGACCCGGTGTGGTACCACTCCGACCGCACCGTCGCCTGGTTCCGGCCCACTCCGGACGTCGCCTCGGAGGAACAGTCACGTGCGCGCAGCGGCACCCGACTGAGTCCGGGTGCGGTGATCGCCGCGCATGTGGTCCCCAGTCACCGTCTGCGCGTGACGCCACCCGGAACAGCAGCCGGTCGGGGTGGGACCGTCACTGCCAGCCGGCCGAGTGCGCCACCACGTACGTCGCGGACCTGCCGTTGGCGGACAGGGCGGTGTGGGCGCCCCACGCACCGGCGAGGGTAGCCGCGGAGGCGAGGGCTGCACAGACGAGCAGGGCGAGGCGGTTCACAAGAAGCTCCAGAAGAATCGCGCAGATGAAGGGCGTCCACATACTGGACGACCGACGGCGCCCCGGCCATCAAGATCGCCTGGCAGCCTGATGACCCGGCAGGACCCTGCCAGGGGACCGCTGGCACGGTGCTGTCACTGTCATGAAGGTGACCGGTCCGGCCATCGACAGGAAGCGCCAGAAGCACGCAGGCTTTCCGATGGCGCCGCACCGCGCGCCGCTTCGACTCGGAGGAGTGCAACCGCCTTGTTCCTGATCCATGTGCGGCTGCGGGCAGTCTCCGCACCCCCCGACGGCCCGCCGTTGGCCGCATCCGCACGGCACGGCCCCGTCCTGACCGAGGCCTGCATCGAACACGTGACCGGGGATCCGGGATGGCGGTCCGGAACCGCAACGCTCACCCTGTTCGTCCGGGCGCCCACGCTCGAACTGGCGGAGGCCCGGGTCAGCTCGGCATGCCGCGCCCTGATCACCGCACCGTGGGCGGTTCGTACGCTCTGGCCGGGGATCGTGAGCGAGTACTACGAGGGGCGACTCGGTCCGCGTCACCGGCAGCCGCTGCCGTTAACCGCTATCTGTCCCCATTGGAGCCCCCGTGGCCCCGGCTTTCGACACGACGGCATGTTTACCCCGCATCCGTCTGCAGGATAATCAGTCCCCGCACAAAGGGGGAATGCATGCTTGAAACACTTGGCCTCGACGAACTCTCGGAACGCACCTATCAGTTGATGCTGGCCGACCCCGGCATCAATGTGGAGGGCATAGCGCGTCTGGCCGGCGCCAGCCCGAACAAGGTGCGCGAGGCCATGGACCGGTTGGCCGCGCTGTCGTTGCTCCGCGTACCCGTGGACGAGGACAGTCCGGTGCGCCCGGTCAGCCCCGAGTACGGGCTCGAGGCCCTGCTCGCGCGACAGCAGGCGGAGCTGATGGAACGACAGCACCAGATCGAGCGGAGCAGGGCGGCCGCTGCGGCGCTGATCGCGAAGTTCGCCCACTTGCACCGGCCCGCCGCCGACCCCTACATCGAGCATCTCGACGGCGTGGAAGCGGTACGGGAGCGGCTGACCAAGCTCACCGAGGACGTGCGCGACGAACTACTGGCCTTCTGTCCGGGCAGGGCCCAGAGCGAGGAGAACCTCAACGCGGCCCGGCCCCTGGACGAACGACTGCTCGGGCGCGGAGTGCGCATGCGGACGCTGTACGTCGACAGCGTCCGCGGTCACGCTCCCAGCGTCGCCTACGCCACGTGGCTCAATGCCCACGGCGGCCAGACTCGTACCACCGCCACACTGCCCCTGCGTATGATCATCGCGGACCGGAAGTTCGCGCTGGTACCCGCCAACCCGGACCGCAGCGAGGAGGGCGCGGTGCTGCTCCACGGGCCGGGGGTCGTGGCGGCGCTCTGCGCGCTCTTCGAGCACCTCTGGGTGACGGGGACGCCCCTGCTCGACTCCTTGCCCGAGGACGGCGAGCAGTTCGGCCGGCAGGAGCTGGAGATCCTCAGGCTCCTCGGCCTGGGGCTCACGGACGAGGCGGTGGCGGTGCGGCTCGGGGTGTCCGTGCGGACGACGCGCCGCATCACGGCCAAGGTGATGGAACGGCTGGGAGCAAGGAGCCGGTTCCAGGCGGGCCTGCGGGCGGCCGAACTGGGCCTGCTCCGAAGTTACTGACGGCGGACAGTCCCGCCGCCACAACGCCCTCGTCGAACAACACGCTCAGCACGCAGCGGCTCTCGCCGCCATTAATTCCATTCCGTCCACGCTGTTCCACATTTCCGACCATGGGAGTGATTCACATATCTCAGATCACCGTCCGCGCCGTCCGGCCCGAGGATTTCCCGCAGTGGCGCGCCCTTTACCGCGGGTATGCGGATTTCTACAAGGTCGAGCAGACCGAGGAAGCCGCCGCGACGGTCTGGTCGTGGGTGAACGACACCGCCCATGAGGTCAACGCGCTCGTGGCCGAGGACGCCGACGGCCGGCTCGTCGGCCTGGCCCACTACCGTCCGTTCGCCCGGCCGCTGTCCGCGACGGTCGGTGGCTTCCTCGACGACCTGTTCGTGGCACCCGAGAGCCGTGGTTCGGGCGCCGCGGACCTGCTGCTCGCCGCCCTGCGGGAGATCGCCCGGGAGCGCGGCTGGAGTGTGGTCCGGTGGATCACCGCCGACGACAACCATCGGGCGCGCTCCAAGTACGACCAGGTCGCGACACGGACCATGTGGGTGACCTACGACATGGCACCTGGCCTCTGATCTTCTCGGTACCTGTTCGTCCAGACGCGTTCGGCGCCTCCGTTCCGGGGGCGCCGAACGTGTCTCCGGCGGGTCCGACTGGCAGCCCCCTGCCATGGCCTTTAGGTGAACCGGCAACCACTCGACACGCCGTATCCCTCTTCGGCAGAGTCCTCGGCAGAGCGCATCGCTCAATTCCCTCCGAAGTCTCGGCATTTGAGGAATCTGCCATTATGAACTGCCCTTCCGCACGCCTGCGCGGAATTTCCCGGTCTGGCGAGCGGTACTTCCTCGCCCCGGTGTGCCTGGTGCCCAACGGCCGTGCACATCTGGGTCACATCGCCGGCCCGCTGCTGCGCATGGACGTGCTCAAGCGGTACCTGCGGTGGAGTGGAGCCGACGTGGCGATGGTCGCTACCAGCGACTCCCACGAGTCCCACGTCGCGATCCGGGGCCACCTGGAGGGTCGTAGCTCGGCCGAGGTGGCCCGTGACTACCACGAACAGATTCGGGGCGACTTCGCCGCGCTGCTGCTCGAGTACGACGACTTCATCGACCCGCTGAGCCCCGAGTGGGCCGAACGCTACGCCGAGGTCAACCACGCCATCCTCGACGAGGTCGTGGCGGCCGGCAGCACCCGGATGCGCACCGACCGGATGCCCCGCCTGACCGCGATCGCGGACGGCTCCGCCGCGCCGGCCACCGGGCCTCAGGTCGGCGACATCGTCAGCAGCGGATGGCACCAGGGACGATGCCCGGACTGCGGCGAGGGCATGACGGGCTACTCGTGCGAGGGCTGTGGCGGGCTGCACGCCCCGGACCAGGTCCTCGACGTCCGCACCGCGCACTTCGACGGCGAGCTCGTCTTCGACGACGTACAGGTGATGCACCTGGAGCTCGCCGACGGGCCGGCCCGGGTACGGGCAGCGGCCGAAGCGGCCGGTGTCCGCAGCGACTTCCTCGCGCTGCTCGACCGCTACCTGGAGCGCAACGGCACCGACGTGCGGCTGACCGTGCCCAGCAGGTGGGGTGTCCCCCGTACGGATGAGGGCCTCACCGAGGACCAGGTGATCTGGCACGGTGCCACGCTGCAGATCGCCTGCCACTACCTGGCCGCGCAGCGCTACAGCGAGCTGACCGGGCACGAGTACCCGCTCGCCCAGGGCTCCGACATCACCACGGTGGTCGGGTTCGGCATCGACAACGCGCTCCCCTACCTCGTGGGCGGGCTGGGCGCGATCCTGGGCCAGGAGAAGTTCAAGGCCATCGATCACTACCTGATCAACTACTTCTACCGGCTCGCGGGGGCGAAGTTCTCCACCAGCCGCCGCCATGTGATCTGGGCGGGGGACCTGATCGGGACCGGCGGCTCGGACCCCGACCTGGCGCGCCTGTACCTGTGCTTCCGCAACCCGGAGTTCGAGTCCGCGAACTTCGACCCCGAGGAGTTCGTCTCGTTCCACAACGAGACGGCCCTGGAGATCAACAGCGGTGTCACCGAGGCCCTGGGCGTCATCGGCGACCGGCGCGTCATGCCGAGCCGCTGGGACCGCGCCTTCCTTGCCGGGCACCTGGAGCGCCTGTGCAGCGCGCTGGACCTGGACGGCCACAGCGTCACCGGCGCCCACCGGGTGCTCAGGGAGTGGCTCGACCATGGTGAGCAGCTGCGCGCCACCCCCGCTGGAGCGGCTGTGTTCCTCATCGGACTGTCGCACCTGGCTCTGCCGCTGATGCCGCGCTTCTCGACCTCACTGTGGCAGTTCCTCACCGGGCTGGAGTCACCGGCACTCGACGACCTGGAGGCGGTGCTCGCCGACGGGCTCGACCCCGAGCGCCTGAGCGGTGCCCGGCCGCCGGTACTGGAGATGCTCGACCCGGACCGGTTCGCGCAGTGCGTGTCCCTCAACGGCGTCCTGATGAGCGCGGGGGCCTGACCATGTCGCATGACGAATACACCACGCATGTGGAGATGGAAGCCACCGCGATCGGCATCAACTTCGGGTCGATGCTGCTGACGGTGGAGCCGGGCGGCCGTACTGAGGGCCACTCGCACGAAAGCGCCGAGGTCTGGGTCACGGACGCGGGCGCCGGCTACGTGGAACTGCCTGAGGGGCGACGCCTCGAGATGCGTCCCGGCACGCCGGTGGAGATCCCGGCGCGCGCGTTCCACACCGTGTACTGCACCAGTGACGAACCCCTGGTCTTCCTGGCCTTGTGGTGGAAGCGGCTGCCGCGATGAGGGTCGCCGTCATCGGCGCGGGCGCCGTCGGACTCACCGTGGCGGACATGCTCGCGCAGTCGGATGCAGTGGCCGCGGTCCACCTCTTCGACCGGCAGCCCCAGGCGGCCGGCGGTGCGACCTCGTACGCGGGCGCCAGCGACGTGCCGCACGGCTGGACGGACCGGCACCGCCGGATCATCGAGACCAGCATGGAGTGGCACCGTGCCGTCGGCGCGGACCTGGCCGACGAGGACCAGTACCGCCACCGCACCGGCACCTTCTGGCGCTCCGACGACGAGCGCGGCGACGCCCGGATCCTGGGGTTCGCGTACGACACGCCCGTCCTGACGAACGACAGGCGCACGGGCGCCCGCGGTCTGCTCGGCGACGGGTACGTGATCGCGCCCGGCCGCCTCGCCCGTGTCCTGCTGCGCCGCTTGCGCGGCAGCGGGAAGTTCACGGCCCGGTTCGGCACCGCGGTCGAGGGGCCCGCCGGGCTCGCCGACGGGACCGTCGTGGACGCCTCGGGCGGCCGGCACGACTTCGACGCCGTCGTGGTGGCGGCCGGGCCGTGGGTCAAGGAACTGCTGGGCGGCCTGCCCGGGCTGTCCGGCCTGCGCACCAAGCAGGTGTACGGCTACCGCTTCACCGGCGACCCGCTGGATCCGCTGACCGGCACCGTCGTCGACCTGGAGCACGGCGCCTTCCTGTTCCCCCAGCCGACCGTGCCGGGCAGTTACGCCATGAGCATCAAGTGCGACGTGTACGACGTCCCTGTCGCCGAGGGCGCGCCCTCCGCCGAGGCGGACGAGGCGGCCTGGACGGTGGCCCGGACCCACCTGGGCCCGCAGGCACGCCTGACCGCCCGCCGGATCTTCGTCGACACCTACACCGACGGCAGCGTCCCGCTCGTCGCGGACCTGTCCGGCAAGCGCCGGCTGGTCTGCGTGTCCGGCACGCACGGGTCCGGGATCCGCCTCGCACCCGGCCTGGCCCGCGAGGCCTGCGACTTGCTGGGAGTGACCTGATGTCGTTCCATCCGCAGCTCGCCGAGGCGGCTCTGTACGACCTGGTGATCGTGGGACTCGGGCCCAAGGCCGTGGCGGTCTGCGCGAAGGTCGCGGCCGTCCGCGAACTCGGCCTCGGCGCGCCGCGCGTCCTCGTGGTCGAGCAGTACGACGCCGGAGCCCACTGGAGCGGCGACAACGGCTTCACCACCGGCAGCGAGAGGCTGGGGACCCGCCCGGAGAAGGACATCGGCTTCCCCTATCGCAGCGTCGAGACGTTCGAGCTGCTCGGCGCGGACATCGACCGGCTGATGATGCGCTACAGCTGGCAGTCCTTCCTCTCCGACACCGGCCGCTTCGGCGACTGGGTCGACCAGGGCTGCCCCGCGCCCCCGCACAAGCTGTTCGCCGCCTACCTCGCCTGGGTGGTCCGGGCCTGCTCGGACCATGTCGAGATCCGCCGGGAGCGGGTCGTCGCGCTCGACCGTCACGACGAACACTGGCTGGTCCGTACGTCCGCCGGCGACGGCCCCGCCCACGGGGACGGGATACGGGCCCGTGCCGTCATGATGACCGGCCCCGGAACCCCGCGCCGGCTCGCCCCGGCCTCGTTCGAACACCCCCGGCTGGTCGACGCGAGCGCCCACCGGCCGCGGCTGCGGCAGCTCCTCGCGGAGCGGCCCTGCACGCGGGTGGCGGTCGTCGGCGCGGGCGAGTCGGCGGCCAGCCTTGCGCTCTTCGTCCAGGAGAGCGCGCCCGAAGCCCGGGTGGAGCTGTTCGCGCCCAACGGCGTGCGCGTCCGTGACGAGTCCGACGAGGTCAACCGCACCTACACTGCCGGCTCCGCCAGTGGCTGGGCGGGGCTCTCGGAACAGGAACGCAGGACCTTCATCGCCCGCACCGACCGAGGCGTGGTCTCCCCCGCCCTGTCCGAGCGGCTGAGCCGGGCGATCGGCGGGCGGGTGCGCCGTTGCAGCGTCCGTTCCGTCCGCGGTGCCGCAGGCGAACCGGACGTCCTCGAACTGCACGGTGACGAGGGTCTTCTGGGCTCCTTCGACCTGGTGCTCAACGCAACCGGGTTCGATCCGTGGCAGCAGCTCGACGCGCTCCTGTCCCCGGCGGCTCGTTCCTGGCTCTCCGACGGGGTGCCAGGCGGTCTGGACCTCCGCGCTGCGCAGCGCCGCATCGGGTCGGCGCTGGGTTTCGCCGGCCTGCGGCCGCGCCTGTACGTACCGGCCCTGGCCGGTGTCACCCAGGGTCCGGGTTTCGCCAACTTGAGCTGCCTGGGGCACATGTCCGACCTGGTCGTGCGGGACCTGCTGGAGCACCTGCCCGCTCCCGACGCCGGCCCCGCCGACCACATCACCATGAAGGAGGTCCTCTATGCCCGGCGTTGAGGGCGGATCCCCGGTCGCCGCATCCCCGCCCCCCGGGATCACGACGCCCGAAACCCCGCTGGTCGCCTTCGTCGAGGCCGCCACCACCGGCAGCGGCCTGCGGCTGCTCGCCCACGCCGAGGCCACCGGGGCCAACCCCGTGTTCCTGACCACCGACACAGGCAAGTACGCGGGCGCCCCCGGACACGAGGTGCTCGACGTACTCGCCCGCGACGGCCGTCTGGTCCTCTGCGCGTCCCTCGACGAGCCGGCCGTGCCCGCGGCCCTGGCCTCCTCGGGCCTGCTGCCCAGGGTCGTCGGCGTGGTCTGCGCCGCCGACCGCTTCCTGCTGACGGGTGCCGCGATCGCGCAGGCCGCCGGAACGGACCTGTTCGACGTCCATGCCGCGCAGGTCATCCGGGACAAGCGCCGGATGCGCGACCTGCTGGACCGCCTCGGCATCCGCAACATCGCCTGGGCGGACGCCGACTCCGCCCGGGCGGCGCACGATTTCGCGGAGCGGGTGGCGGGGCCGGTCGTACTGAAGAACGTCCGCGGCAGCGGCAGTCAGCAGGTCATCTACGCGTCCACGCCCGGGGAAGCCCGCGCCGCGTACGACGAGCTGGCGCGGGAGGACCGCTACCTGGCGGGCGAGCTCATGCTGGAGGAGTTCGTCAACGGCCCGCTGGTCAGCCTGGAAGGCTTCGTCCTCGACGGCCGCTTCGCGTCCCTGGGCGTCACAGACCGGGAGTTCGGCGCGCTGCCGTTCTTCGTGGAGGTCGGGTGGACCTTCCCCGCCCCGCAGCCCGAGGACGTCGTCCGGCAGATGGAGGACACCGTCCAGCGCGTCGTCGACGCGCTGGGGATCCGGGGCGGCCCGCTGCACGTCGAGTTCATGCTCTCGGCGGACGGACCGGTACTCGTCGACTTCAACGCCCGCATGCCCGGAGGTCTGATCACTCCGATGCTGCAGGAGGTCTACGAGGGCCGGTACTACGAACTGGTCCTGGCGTCCGTCACCGGCACCCCGGTCCGGCTGCCGTCCGGGCCGGGCAGGCACGGCGCGATCCGCAAGGTGTTCCCCTCCTGCGGCGGCACGCTCACCGGACTCACCGGGCTCGACACGGCGGCCACCACCCCCGGGGTGCGGGAGGTGACCAGCGTCGCGTCCATCGGGACGGCCGTGGCACCCCCGCGGGACTACCGCGGCTCCCTGTTCCACCTCTGGGGCGTCGGGGACTCCGCCGCCCACGCCCGGCAGACCCTCCTCGACGCCGCGGCGGCCGTCACCGTCGAGATCTCCTGAACCAGCCCCGAAAGGAACCACCATGTTTCGCACCATGTTCAGCGCGAAGATCCACCGGGCCACCGTCACCCAGGCCGACCTGCACTACGTGGGCTCCGTGACGATCGACCGCGACCTCCTGGACGCCGCCGACCTGCTTCCCGGCGAGAAGGTCGCCATCGTCGACATCACGAACGGCGCGCGGCTGGAGACGTACGTCCTGGAGGGCGAACGCGGCAGCGGGGTCATCGGCATCAACGGCGCCGCCGCCCACCTGGTGCACCCCGGCGACCTGGTCATCATCATCGCCTACCAGCAGGTCCCGAGCGACGCCGCCAAGGACTTCGTGCCCCGTGTGGTCCACGTCGACCAGGACAATCGCGTGGTCCATCTCGGGGCGGACGCCGCGGAGGCCGTGACGGACGGCGTCGAGCGGTCCCCGTTCACGACGGCCCGCCCGTGACCGGCCCCGCCGGCGACGTGCCCGCGCCCCCGGCCGCCGCGGCGGCCGGGCGCCGCCCCGGTGGTCTTCGGGTGCACCGCTTCGAGTCCCTGGCCGAAGTCCCGCAGGACCTGTGGGACAGCCTTGCCGTGAGCGACTCCCTGTACGTCTGCGCACCGTGGACGAAGGCCCTCAGCCGGTCCAACCCCGCCCTGCCGATCGTCTTCTGGGCGGTGGCCGACGGCGACGGCTGGATCGCGGGTACGCCCGTGCACCTCTTCGACGCCGCACCGCCGAGCCCCACGTACAGCCCGTGGGTCCTGCACCCGGGTCTGGCCGACGACGCCGACCGGATCCGCGCCCTGCCGCACGCACTGGTAGGCACGCGCAACGGCCAGGGCAACGGCCTGCTCCGGTCCCCGGCGGGACGGCTGTCCGAGGCCGCCTTCGACGGGGCCGTCGCCGCCCTCGTCGCCGGGATCCGCGCGGGCCACCCGGACCGCGTGATCGCCTGGACGTACGCCCCGCCGCGGTTCGCCCGCCGCGTCTCGGCCGCCTTGCCGGACTCGGTGGTGCTGTTCGCGGACGTCACCGCCGAGATCCCGCTGCCGGGCCCCGGGGCCGACTTCGCCAACCACCTGGCCGCCCTGCGGGGCAGCAGCCGCCGACGGGTCCGCGCCGACCTCAAGCTCATCGAGGCCGTCGGCGGCGTCGGGACCCCCGAAGTCGATCCGGCCGTGATCGAAGCGCTGTGCGACGACCTCGCGCCGCTCCTCGGCAACGTCATGCGCCGCCACGGCCACGAACCGGACGTCCCCTCGCTAGCGCGTTACCTGCGCGCATGCGCCGCACCGGAACTGCGTCCCGCGCTGTTCACCGTCCGGTCGGGGGACCGGATCGTGGCGTTCTCGCTGTGCGTGCGCCACGGGGAGGAGATGTCCGTACGCGTCGTCGGGCTCGACCATGCCGCGTTGGAGGAGCGCGACGCCATGGACTACGCGCACGTCTCCGTCCACGGGCCGGTCGCACACGCCCTGCGCATCGGGGTCCGCAGGATCGACCTGGGCGTCGGCACACTGGACGCCAAGCTGATGCGCGGTGCCCGGCCGCGGGCCCTGACCACCGTCGTGGCAATCCCGGCCACCGCCCCGTACCGCCTGGCACCCGGGCTGGAGCGGGCCCGCCTCCCTCTCCTGACCGAGCAGAGCCGCGTCATGGCCTCCTTGCGGCTCGAAGACTGGGACGACCTTGAGATCTGACAAGACCTCCGCCGTGTGGGACAACTTCAACCGCTTCTGGGCCAGCCAGTCCTGCGCCCAGGCCGCCGGCCAGGTCCTCTACTTCGCCTACCCGTTGCTCGCCGCGTCGTTGCTGGAGCTCGATCCCGCGCAGATCGCGATCACGACATCCCTGCAGTTCCTGCCGACCCTGCTGATGACGCCGGTCGGCGGTCTGATCGTCGACCGCGTCAACAGGCGCCCGCTGCTGCTGTTCTGCCACCTCGGCAGGGCCGGGCTGCTGGCGGCCGCGGCAGTGGCGGCGGCCGCGGACCAGCTGCCGACCGTGCTGTTCTGGGCCCTGGTGGCCTGTACCGGCGCGATCTCCTCCGTGGCGGACCTGGCGACGCTCGCGGTGATCCCGCAGGTGTCCCCCGAGGGCGAGATCCTCGCGGCGAACTCGAAGATGCAGCTGACCCTCTCCGTTGCGCAGGTGCTCGGCCCCGCCGCGGCGGGCCTGCTGATCGGCCTGTCGGGGGCGGGCGTGCTCGGCGTCGTGGCGGGCGTCTTCACCGCCGGGGCGCTGCTCAGCCTGCGAGCCCGGCTGCACACCGAACTCCGGGCGACGACCGACGAGCCCTGGCGGACCCGGTTCACCCGGGGGGCGCACGAGGTGCGCCGCAGTCCGCTGCTGCGGGCGCTGCTCGTCCAGGGGGCCCTGTTCAACTTCTTCGAGCAGGCGCTGATCACGCTGTACCTGGTCTTCGCCCTGCGGACCCTGGGCATGTCCACATCTGCGGTCGGCATCCTGCTCGGCGTCGGCGCGGTCGGCTCCGTCGCCGGCGCCGCCGTGGCCGCACGCCTCTCGGCCCGGGTGCGGCGCACCCGTCTGGTGGCCCTCGCCATGGGGTTCGCCTCGATCGCGCCGTGCGTGCTGCCGCTCTCTCCGCACGGCTCGCCGTTCCTGGCCGGGGCGATGGCCGCCGTCGCGTTCCTCGCGTACGGGGTCGGTCTCACCGTCTACAACGTGCACTCGATCGCGATCCGGCACGAGAGCGTCGAAGCCGAGTACCAGGGGCGGGTGGGCGCCGTGTACCGCTTCTTCGCCTTCGGGGGCACCGCCCTGGGCGCCGCCTTCGCCGGCTGGCTCACCACCTGGTGGGAGCCGCAGTCGGCGATGTGGGTCCCGTGCGGTGGGCTGCTGGCCGCCCTGCTGCTGTTCGTTGGCTCCCTTCGCCGGATCGAAGCGGTCGGCCCGGCCGGGGACCGGACCCCGGAGGGTGCCGGGGCTCCGGCCTGACCGGAAGCGCCGCGCCCCGGCCGTCCCTCCCGAACGGAGGGACGGCCGGGGTGCTCCGGCGTTTCGGGGGTCCTCCCGCCGGCCGTTCTCAGAACGCGGGATCCGGAGCGCTTCCCGTCAGCACCTGGCGTACCGCCCGTACGGCCTCCCGGCCCGCGCGTTCCTGGGCCTGGGCGGTGCCCGAACCGATATGCGGGGTGGCGATCACGTTGGGCAGCCCGAGGAGGGGCGAGGAGAGGGGCGGCTCGAACTCGAACACGTCGAGTGCGGCCCCGGCCATCCGCTGTTCCTTCAGCGCCCGGGCGAGCGCGAACTCGTCCACGATGCCGCCGCGGGCCGTGTTGACCAGGCGCAGGCCGGGCTTGGCCCAGGACAGCTCCCGCTCGCCGATCAGGCCGCGGGTGGCGTCGGTCAGCGGCACGTGGACGGTCAGGACGTCGCTCTGCCGGAGCAGTTCCTCGAGCGACACGGCCTGCGCGCCAGTGCGTTCCAGGGCGTCGGCGTGTACGTGCGGGTCGTGGGTCAGGACGTGCATGTCGAAGGCGCGCAGCCGGGTCGCGACCAGCTCTCCGACCTTGCCGAGGCCGAGGATGCCGACGGTGCGGCCGGCCAGTTCGACGCCCTGGAAGTCGGCGCGCCGCCACTGCCCGGCGTGCACGGACGCGGACGCCGGGAGAACGGAGCGGGCCAGCGCGATGACGAGTCCGACGGTGAGCTCGGCGACGCTGACCACGTTGGAGTACGGGGCGTTGGCGACGGTGACGCCCGCGCGGGCGGCGGCCGCCACGTCGACGTTGTCCAGTCCGACGCCGGCCCGGGCCACGACCCGGAGCCGCGGGGCCGCGTCGAGGACCTCCTGGTCGACCCGGGTGGCGCTGCGGATGAGCAGGGCGGACGCCTCCGGGACGGCGGCGAGCAGCTGGGCGCGGTCGGCTCCGGTGCAGTGGCGCACGTCGAAGTCGGTGGCGAGTTCTGCCGTCAGGTGCGCGGGGAGCGGGTCCGCGACGAGGACGACGGGTGCGGGCACTTGTGTTCCTTCCCGAAGCGGGTGGGGCGGGGGGGGGGGGGGGGGGGGGGGGGGGGGGGGGGGGGGGGGGGGGGGTGGGTGTTTTTTTCTTGCGGGGGGGGGGGGTGGCGCTTTCCCCTTCCCCCCCCCCCCCCCCCCCCCGCCCGGGCGTTGCTGCGGAGCCGTCGTCAGGCGGCGTTCTCCGTCGGCATGGCACGAAGGAAGCCGAGCATGCGGTCGAACTGGCGGCGGCCGGTCTCCGAGGCCAGGTGCGCGCCGTACACGATGTCGTTGATCTCGTCGGGGGTGAGCTGCGGACGCTGCAGGCGCATGCCGTCGGACAGTTCGCGGCTGTGCCGGGGGTCTATCGCCACGTGCGCGGTGAAGTAGATGCGCTTCTCGTCGTCGAGGAGGCCGACGCGGGTCATGCCTTCCAGGATCCGGACGAAGTGCGGTTCGACCCAGCTCTCGAAGACGAGGAAGCAGCCGTACGCCATCATCTTGCGCGCGGGGCGGGTGAGCAGCGCGGCGTTGGTGTTGGAGGTCAGCTTGCCGAACCAGGGGTGGCCGACCCGGTACCGGTCAAGGGTGTTCCAGCCGTCCTCGGTCGCCTCCAGCAGGCGGCGGAGCCAGTAGGTGTGGAAGTTCTCCAGCTTGCCGCGGCCGCACTCGTCCCAGAGGTTGGCGGCGGCGACGGCCTTCATCATGCCCTGCAGGCCGACGACGAGGAGTGCCACCTCGTCGTCCACGACCTCGTTGCGGATCGTCTCGCACAGCAGGAAGCGTTCGATCTGCTCGCGCGAGGCCTCGTCGCGGATGAAGTCGAAGAGCGGGTGGACCACGCCGGGGTTGGTGGCCGCCAGCTCGTCGAGGTGGTCCGCCGCCTCCAGTTGGTCGGTGAAGGTGGGCAGGTCGCCGAGGGCGGCCCAGTGGTCGAACAGCTCGCGCTCCAGGGCGACCTTCGCGGCGAACTGGGCGATCTCGGCGGCGTCGTCGGTGTGCCGGGTGAAGGCGCCGTCGCGGTAGCCGAAGGAATGCGCGTAGATGGAGCCGAGGTGGCTGTGCAGGAAGCGGCCGTGGGCCTCGGGGTCGTGCCGGAGTCCTTCGAGGATCGCCTGCTGCTTCTCGGGCGTGGCGGCCATGAAGTCGGTCAGCTCGGGGTCGAAGCCCTCGAAGTGCTCGACCGGCGGCCAGTAGTACTCGTACAGGCGCAGCGCCTCGTCAGCCGGCGTCTTGAGGCTCCTGGTGAGGGAGGAGGGCTTCTGCTGCTTGATGGCGCGCTCGGAGGCGGTCGTCTCGGTGCTGTCGGACATCAGGGGTGTCGTTCCTTGCGTAGATGGGTCGGGGCAGTGGCATGGGGGTCAGGCGGGTGTGGGCGGGCGCCGGCCGTCGAGCACCGCCAGGATGTTGTCGACGGCGAGGGCGCCCATGGCCTGCCTGGTGTGTGTGGTCGCGCTGCCGAGGTGGGGGGTCAGCAGCGCGCGTTCCTGTGCGAGGAGCGCCTGGTTGACGGACGGTTCGTGGGTGTGGTGGTCGACGGCCGCCGCGAACAGGGCGCCCGAGCCGAGGGCCGCGGCGAGCGCGTCCTCGTCCACCACTCCGGCGGTGATGCTGACCACCACGGCACCGGCCGGCAGCAGAGCCAGGCGCCGGGCGTCGAGCAGGCCGCGGGTCTGCTCGGTGAGCGGGCAGCTGACGATCAGCAGCACCGACTCCTCCAGCAGTTGCTCCAGCGGGCGCCAGACCGCGCCGGAGGCGTGCTCGTCGGGGAGCGGGGAGCGGTTGTGGTAGCCGATGCGCAGGCCGAAGCCCCGCGCCCGGCGGGCCACCGCCCGGCCGATCTCGCCCATCCCGAGGATGCCGAGCCGGGCTCCGGACAGTTCCAGCCCGAGCAGGAAGTTCGGCGCCCAGTTCCAGGGGCCGGCGGAGCGGACCGTGCGCTCGCCCTCGCCGATGCGCCGGGCGGCACCCAGCAGCAGGGCCAGCGCGAGGTCCGCGGTGGACTCCGTGAGAACGCCGGGGGTGTTGGTCACCTGGACGCCCCGGGCGGCGCAGGCCTCCCGGTCGATGTTGTGCAGGCCCACGGCGTGGTTGGCGACGACGCGCAGCCCCGGGCCGGCGGCCGCGAGAAACTCTTCGTCCACCCGGTCGTCCGGGGTCGTCAGCACCGCCGCCTTGCCCCGTACCGCCTCCAGGAGCCGGTCTCGTGGCATCACCGCGTCGCTGTCGTGCAGCTCCACGGTGCAGTGGGCGGTGAGCCTGTCGAGGATGCCGGGGGCGAGACGGCGGGTGACCAGGACCCGTTCCCGGCTGCCGGTACCGGTCAGCTCCATCGCTGGGTCTCACCGAAGAAGTCCGCGACGGAGGTGGCCTGGCCGGTCTCGACGGCCCGGCGGTGCACGTAGGCGCCGACGGCGAGGTCGAGCACGCCCAGTCCGAACGGCGAGAAGATGCGGGGGCGGTCCGCTCCCAGGGTGACTTCGCCCTCGATGACCTGGGCCAGGACGCCGGACACGAAGTCGCGGTTGCCGCTCTTGAGCTCCGCGAGGTGCGGGGAGGTCTGGGCGGTCAGGCAGTGGTCGACGTCGTCCAGAACGTTGTACGAGGACAACACGATGTCGGCGGAGATGTCCCGCAGCGAGATGTTGAGGACCACCTGGCCGGCGGCGAAGGAGTCGATGCCGGTGATGTACGGCTCACCGGCCGTGGTGGCGAGCACGACCACGTCGGCGCCCTCGAGGGCGTCCGGCAGGCTGCCGGACACAGACGCGGCGAGACCGATTCCCTCGCGGATGTGCGTGGCCAACGATCCGGCGTAGTCGGGGACCTGGTCGTACAGGGAGAACTCGCCGACCGACCAGCCTTCGGCGGCGAAGAACTCGACGATGTTGCGGGCGATGATGCCGGAGCCGACCACGGCGATCTTCTCGGCCTCGGTACGGCCGAGAAGCCGCGCCGCGCCCAGCACGGCGGAGGCCGCCGTGCGCGCCGCGCTGATCTGCGAGGCCTCCAGACAGGCGAAGGGGTAGCCGGTGGCGTAGTCGTTGAGCAACAGGACGGCCGACGCCCGGGGGATGTTGTTCTGGATGTTCTCGGGGAAGCTGCCGATCCACTTGATGCCCGCGACATCCGTGTCGCCGCCCAGGTAGGCGGGCAGGGCGATGATCCGTGCGCTCGGCTTGTCGGGGAAGCGCAGGAAGTAGCTGTTGGGGTTGATCGAGTCGCCCCGGTGGTGGGCGAGGTACGCGTCGCGGACCACCGAGACGAGTTCGGAGCGGGACTCGCTGATGATCTTGCGGGCGGCGGTGCCGCCCACCACGTCGAACTCAAACATCTGTTGCATCGCTCCTAAAGCGGTACGGGAAGCTGGGGCTGTTCGACGGGTTCGAGTGCCTCGACGCCGAAGCGTTCGGCGACCCACGTGTCGTCGTACACGGTGGACAGGTAGCGGTCACCGAGGTCGGGCGAGAGAGCCACGGTCCGTGATCCGGCGGGAATGACGTCGGCCCGCTCGAGCACGGCGGCCAGCACGGAGCCGGTCGAGCCGCCGACGAGGATGCCGTGGCGGCGGGCCGTGGCCCGGCAGGCCCGGACCGCGTCCCGCTCGTCGATCAGAACGACCTCGTCGACCAGTTGCGGCTGCAGGAGTTCCGGGCGCTGGCTGGTGCCGAGTCCCGGGATGTACCGGGTCCGGCTGGGTCCGCCGAAGGTGACGGAGCCCTCCGTGTCGACGGCGATGATCCTGGTGCGGGGCGAGTAACGGCGGAAGTACTCCGCGCACCCCATGAGGGTTCCGGTGGTGCCCGCCCCGATGAACAGGTAGTCGATCGCGGCGATCTTTGCCATGGTGGACGCGGCGGTGCGCACCGAGTGGATGCGGAGGTTCGCCTGGTTCCCGTACTGGTTGGTCCACAGCAGGTCCGGGTCCTCGGCGACCATGGACTTGATGAGGGCGATCCGGGAGCCGAGGTACCCGCCGTTGGCGTCCCGCTCGTCCACCACGAGCACCTGGGCACCCAGGGCCTTCATGGCCGCCACGTTCTGCGCCGACGCGTTCGGATCGGTGACGCAGGTGAACTGGTAACCCTTGGCGGCGCACACCATGCTCAGCGCCACGCCCAGGTTCCCCGACGACGACTCGATCACCCGGCCGCCGGGGCGGAGGAGACCTTGGAACTCGGCGTCCGAGACCAGTCCGACGGCGGTCTTGAGTTTGATGGAACCGGCCGGGTTCAGGCCCTCGATCTTGAGGAACAGTTCGCTGCCCGGCAGTTCACCGGGAAGGCTCAGGAAGATGTCATCCGTGATGAGGTCGAAGGCCTTGTCGTGAATGGTCACGCTCGTGCGTCCCTTCCCGGTGCTGTACGGGCCTGGTCCTCCGTCGTGATGGTGAGGGTGCGCCGCACGTGGGCGAGGGCCTCCTCAAGCTCTTCCGGTGACGCCGCGGACAGCACCGCGAAGCCGGTGCGCTGCCCGGAGGACGAGGTCTCGCCGATGCGGTCGCCGACCGCCGCGGAGACGCCGGCGTCCACGACGGCGGGGTGCGCGCGCACCTGCTCCAGGCCCTGGACGGCCACCACGGTGCCGGGCTCGGAGACGACGAAGTGGCTCGCCGCGTACCGGACGGGCGCCTGCGGCGCAGGAGGCAGCTGCGCTCCGACGGCCAGGCGTACGACTGCTTCGAACCAGTCGATCCCGTAGGCGAGCGAGCAGAGGTCCATGAGGTAGTCGCCCGGGGTACGGACCGCCACCTCCATCACCTGCGGGCCGGACGCGGTCATCCGGAACTCCAGATGGACCAGGCCGGTGCGCATGCCGATCGCCTCGATCACGGACTCCCCCAGGGCGTCCACGACAGCGGCCTCCTGCGCGGGCAGCCGCACGGCCACCCGGTGGGTGAGCTCGACGAAGTTGGGCGGTCCCGTCGTCTCCTTGGCGGTGAGGTTGGCGAACCACACCTTGCCGTCCTGGACCAGCGCTTCCCAGCTGTACTCGGGCCCCTGCGCGGCGGTCTCGACGAGCAGCAGCCCCTCGGCGCCGCGGCGGGCCGCGGTCTCCTGGTACGCGGGCAGGTCCGGGACCAGCTCCACTCCCTCGCTGCCGGCGGACGACAGCGGCTTGACGATGACCGGGAAGCGGGTGGAGGCCCACGGTGCGGCCTCGGTCAGGGCACCGGTGAGACGGTAGTCGGGCTGTCCGATGCCGTGGGCCCGGAAGCGGCCCCGCTGCAACGCCTTGTTCCGGGAGATCGACGCCGCCTGGAGGGACGGCCCGGGCAGCCCCAGACGGTCCTGGAGCAGGGCGGCCGCCAGCACGTGCGACTCGGTGAAGGCCAGTACGCCATCCGGCCTGCGCCGCTGGGCGGCTTCGTAGGCGGATTCGGCCCACAGCTCGTCCAGGGCACCGTACTGGCCCTGGCTCAGCTCCAGTTCGTCGACGAGACCACGGGCTTCGTCCGCCCGGGACTCGGCCTCGATGGCGCGGACGCGCAGACCGAGGCGGTGCGCGGCCCGGACGTAGGGCCGGCCCATCAGGCCGACTCCGATCAGCAGGAGCTCGGGGGCGGCGGCCGGTTCCGCGTGGGGTTTGTCGCTCATACGGCAGGTTCCTCTGACGTGTTCCAGGCGCCTTCGAAGAAGATCAGAGGCCTGCCGGCGTTCAGCACCCCGGCGTCCAGAACCTCGCCGAACACGACGTAGTGGTCGTCGCGGGTCAGTACGTCCGAGACCCGGCAGTCGATGTAGCCGAGCGCCTCCGACAGCACCGGAGCGCCGGTCGTGGCGGTCGTCACCGGTGTGCCGGAGAAACGGTCGTGGTCGGAGCGCCAGAACCGCTCGGCCGCCGCCCGCTGCCCGTCGGCGAGGAAGCTGGCGGCGAAGATGCCCGACTTCTCGATGTCCGGCCAGGTGCGGGACCCGGTGCTGATGCAGAAGAGCACCGTCGGCGGGTCGAGGGACACGGAGGTGAACGAATTGACCAGTACGCCCACGGGACCCCGGTCACTCTGGGAGGCGATCACCGCGACCCCGGTGGCGAACTTGCCCAGGACACGGCGCAGAGGCGGCTTGGCAGCGCTTCCGGCTGCGGGAGGGGACAAGGCGGCGGCACTTGTCGTCATGTTTGACTCCTTGAAGTCCGGTGCCGACGGGCGCCCGGCGTGGTTGGCGCGCAGGACCGGCAGGCTCCGCGCGGCAGGTGCGCGGGCGGGGGTCCGGGGGGCGCGGCTTACTCGTAGTGAATGGCCACGGATTCGTCGAGCCCGTCGTGGAACTGCTCGGCGTCCTCGTACGAGTCGTGGCGGGAGAAGACGAATCCGGGGTAGCCCGAGTACTCGGGGTACGGGAGGATCCGGTCGCCCGGGTGCAGCAGCTGGACGATGCGGTCGACCCTGGGGTCGGCTGCGGCTTCCTCCAGGCCGGCGATCGCGGTGATGCGGCCGGATCCGCCGACGGGAACGAAGTACATGGCTCCGGTGCCCTGGTGCCGGACGGGCTCGTTCCAGCCGAGGGGCTCCCGGCCCATCGCGATGCGGAACGTGTCGCCGGTGAAGTCGGCGCCGGTCACGGACTCCACGATGTGGTGGGAGGCACCGGAGGCGCCCACACGCGCGCCCATCTCCAGCAGGTACGCCTCGTCGCCGCGCAGGCGCAGTTCGGAGTGGGTGGGGCCGTCGGTGACGCCGAGGGCGGCGTGGGCGCCGGTGATCTGCTCGATGATGGACCGCTCGACATCCGGGGACAGCGGGGCCGGGGCGCGGTAGACCTTCTCCTCGAAGTAGGGACCCTCGGGACGGCCCTTGTAGCCGATGGTGTGGATCTTCACCTGGCCCCGGTAGGACAGGGACTCGATGCAGTACTCGTCGCCGTCGAGATACTCCTCCACGACGAGGCCCTCGAACTGGGCGGAGCTCCCTCCGTAGCCGAGGTATCGCTCGCAGACCTCCCACACGGACTTCACCGTGGTCTCGAGCTTCTCGGGCGAGTCGACCCGGGTGACGCCGAGGCTGGTGAAACCGCCGGCGGGCTTGACCACGACCGGGAAGACGAGGTCCGCCGCGAGCTTCCAGTCCTCCGGGCCGGAAAGGCCCACGTAGGCGGGGGTGTTCAGTCCGGCCTGCTCCAGGCGGCGGCGCATCTCGCGCTTGTCGCGCACCGCGAAGGAGGTCTCCTCGCTCAGACCCGGAAGGTCCAGCATGCGGGCGGCCTTGGCGGTGAACGGCACGGCTACGTCGAGCGCGGTGACGATCGCGGCCAGCGGCCGCTCGCCGTGCAGCTCTTCGATGGCGGCGAGGGCCGCGGCCTCGTCCCCGAAGATGTCCAGCGGGAGGGTCTGTACGACGGCGGGGGGAAGCTGCGCGGGCAGGGCCTCGTCGGGGCGCGGGTTGGGGCGGTGGATCAGGACGACGTCCACCTCCGCCCGTCGGGCTCCTTCGAACATCCACGGCATGCCCGGCCGCTGGTAAACGAGGGCCACAAGAGGACGGTCGGTCACGGGAAACACTCCAGTCTGGGGAATCGGGTTGTTGTGCTACCGGTCACTGAACGCGCCGGCGCGGGGAGAACTCGACGCGGAAGTTCTCCATCAGGTGGCGCACATCGGCTTCGGCCTGTGCCTCGGAGTCGTGCACCACGATGCCGCGTCCGCTCTGGAGGCTGTCGTATCCACCGCCCGCGTCGATCACGTCACCGGGCTGCGGGACGAGCTCCCGCCACACGGAGCCGACCATGCTGCTCATGGGGACCGAGGAGACCACCTCGGCTGGCAGCACGCGCGGCTTGGGGATGATCACCCAGCCACCGCTCGGGTCACCGTTCTTGGGGGTCGCCGGAAGGGGCTCTCCGACCAGGGCCTTCAGCCAGACCTCGAAGAGGTTCACACCGAACAGCTTGTGGATGAGGTATGGCACTTCGGCGCCGCCGATCCGGCCGGCCACCTCGAGGAAGACCAGCTCCTCGGTCCCGGTGACGAAGAGCTCCAGGTGGAAGGGCATTCCGCGCATGCCGAGGGCCGTCACGCAGCTCTGCGTGAATTCCTCGATCCGCTCCCGGAGCTGCCCCTGCTGGACGACCACCGATCCGAGTGGGGCGCCGCCTTCGAAGGACAGGCAGTCGTTCAGATAGCGCGAGACCACCTGGAAGCCGATCTTCCCGTCCGCGTCGGCGAAGCCGTCGACGTGGTGGACGGTGCCGGTGATGAACTCCTCGATCTCGTTGCCGGCCGGCTCCTGCGTCTCCCACAGGGCGCGCAGGGCCTCCTCGTCCGGGATCAGGTGCACGCCGATGCTGCCCGCACCGTCCACCGGCTTGACGATCAGGGGGTAGCCGTACGCGTCCGCGAAGGCCAGCGTCTGCTCGACGCTCTCGCAGCCGGCGAAGCGCGGCACCCGCAGTCCGGCCTCCGCGAGTAGTTCCTTCATCCGCACCTTGTTGCGGTAGACGGCCACCTCCTCGGGGCCGGGACCGGGAATCCCCAGGGCCTGCCGTACCCGGGCCACCGCGTCGAGCGTGAACTCGGACAGCGTGATGATCTGGTCCACCGGGCGGCCGACCCGTTCCGTCACCTCCGTCACCGCGGCGCGAAGCTGGTCGTAGGAGCTGATGTCGTCCACTTCGACCATCGAGGCGATCCGCTCGCGCGCGGCCCGGACGCCGGTGGCACCGACACGGTCCACCACATAGCTGACCCGATGTGCCTCGTGGTCGATGAACTCCTCGTACCGGGTGAGCTCGTGGTCCCAGCGCACGCCTTCGGTGAATCGGGGCCACCGGTTGACGATGACGATGTGCACGTACTGCTCCTGATGTCGAGACGGGGTGAGAAGGCGGGCCGGTGCGCTCAGTTGCCGGCGATGTCCGCGAGTGGACGCTCCTGCTCCACCGCGGCGATGGCCACGTTGAACCCACGGATGGTCAGCGGCAGGACCACCAGGCCGTACAGGGCGAGCAGCACCGCCAGGATCCCGACGAGCAGCTGCGGGCCCAGAGCGTTGCCCAGGAAGGCGATCAGCAGGCCGCCGATGGGATACGACAAGGTGTTGAGCAGGTAGAACGGGCCCATCACCTTGCCCAGGTGACTCGACGGGATCACCTTGACGCGCTGCGTGCGGTTGTAGACGTTGAAGTACGCCACGCCCATCAACGCCGCCACGTAGGCCACCGCGTACAGCACGAAGGACGGGGCGGAGGCCAGTCCCAGCAGCGAGGCACTGAGCAGCACGAAACCGAACACGCCCAGGGCCTTGACCTCGAACCGCTTCAGCAGGGTGGGCACCAGCATCAGGTTCAGCAGGCCCGTGACGCCCACCAGCGTGTTGAGCAGGGCGAAGGACGACTCGGGTGCCTTGAAGATGTCGGTGACCACCGCCGCGTTGACGCTCAGCGCCGTGGCGAAGGCCAGGTTGATGGAGAAGTTGATGCTGACCAGCAGCACGACGGGCTTGTTGTGGATCAGCAGCGACCAGCCGAGGCGCAGCTCGCCCACGGTCTTGGCCACGCTGCCGGGGTTGGGCTGGCGCTCGCCCCGCGGCAGCGGCAGCCAGCACAGGCCCGCCAGTGTGCAGAGCGCCGCGGCGACGCCCAGCAGCCACAGCTTCCCCATGTACACCGAACCGAGCACGGCCAGCGCCGGGCCCACGGCCATGGCCAGCAGCTCCATGTTCTGCACCAGGGACTGCGTGCGTGCGACCTTCTCCCCCTTGGCCAGGAGCAGCACCGTCTTCTCCACCGACAGCCGGATCGGCGCCATCAGCAGCGACATGCACACCGAGCCGGCCATCAGCGCCGGGGTGGTCCAGGACGGCACTGCGGCACAGGCCGTCAGTACGAGCGCCAGCACGACGGCGCGACCCGTGTTCACCCGGGAGAAGAGCCGGGGGCCGCCGTCACGGTCGGCGATGAGGCCCGCGAAGGGAAAGGCGAGCAGGCCGGGCAGCCACTCCAGGGCGAAGGAGACACCGAGCACGGAGATGTTCTCGGTGTCCTGGAAGATCAGCAGCGGGACGCTGAACATGACGACCTGTTCGGCGACCAGGCCGAGCAGCACACCCATGGCGAACAGCGCGAACTGCGCCCGCTCGCGCGCCGGCTGCACCATCAGTTCACCGCACCGGCGACGGCGGACTGCCCGGTCCCGGCAGCCTCGGCTTCGGCCTCACGCTGCCTGACCAGCGGCAGGACGTGCTTGTAGAAGATGCGCATCTCGTCGCGCGACGGCCAGCCCGAGAAGATGAACTCGCTGACGCCCGCGGCCTTGTACTCCATGATGTAGTCGGCGACCTCCTCGTAGCTGCCGACGATGCACAGCGCCGGGCCGCCCCGGTACGCGACGGCACCCGACCAGAGGTAGGGCGACAGCCAGTCGTCACCGGAGGTGTCGGCGAGCCGGAAGGAGTTCTTCACCGCCTCCGAGTCCACGTTGGCCATGAACTCGGCAATGAACTTGCGCTGCTTCTCGTCGGGCTCGCGCATCATCTCCGCGACCTGCGCCAGCGCCTCGTCCCTGGTCGCCCGGGCCAGGACCTGCATGCGCAGGCCCACGTCGCACCCCTCCGCCAGCACCGGCTCCGCAGCCTTCGCGATCTCCTCGGGCGTGTCGGCGTACCGGAGCCAGCAGTCGCCGTACTTCACGGCCGTCTGCTGCGCCACGCCCGAGGCGCCGCTCAGGTAGATGCGGGGCCGGCCGCCGCCCTTGTGACCGAGGCCCAACTGGGCTTCCTCGATGCGGTAGTGCTGTCCCTCGTAGCTCAGCGGCCCGCTGTTCTCCCACAGGCCGTGCATGATTTCCAGGAATTCGTTGGCGCGCTCGTAGCGTGCGTCGTGGTGGAGGAAATCGCCGTAGTAGGCCTGCTCCTTCGGGGAGATGCCCGCCACGATGTTCAGGTGGACGCGATTGCCCGACATCCACGAAACCGTGTTGACCACCTGGGTGAACAGCGTGGGCGACAGCAGGCCCGGACGGTATGCCAGAAGCAGGTTGATCCGGTCCGTCAGGTGCGAGAGCGCACCGAGCATCGGAAGCGGGTCGGGCATGTGGTAACTGATCGCCATCAGAAGAGAATCGACACCGATCTCCTCCGCCTCCTTGACGAACGACACGATGCCGTCGAAGTCGAGGCTTCCCGCGTCGTACTGTCCGGAGGCCTTCTTCTGACCGCTCTCCAGGGGAGAGCACCAATGGAACCTCAACTCGTTCACGCGTGACCTCTGTCGTCAAAAAATGGGGGGTGGTTTCAAGAAAACGGGTGGAACACCTGGAGCGGTCGAAGATCAAGCCCTCGTCGCCGGACCCAGCTCGCCGGAATTCCCGGCTGCGAACCCGGCGGAGGGGAGCCTGTCGAGCAGTTCCCCGATCACCCGCTCCGGCTGCTCGGAGAGGTAGAAGTGGCCGCCGGTGAACTCCACCACCTCACTCGGTCCGGAGGTCCACTCGCTCCACCGGGCTGCCCCGTCCAGGGTCAGCTCGGCGTCCGCCACGCCGACGAACGCACTGACCGGGCAGGACAGCAGCTCGCCGCGGCGCGGCTGGTAGCGGGCCAGCAGCTCATAGTCACCACGGATGACGGGCAGCACCATCTCCCGCAGCTCGGGGAGTGCGAGCAGCTCCGGCTCGATGCCGCCGAGCTCGGCCAGCTCGGCGCACAGGTCGTCGTCCGTCATCACGTGCTGGCCGCGGTCGCGGCGCAGGGTGGGTGCCGCGCAGGCCGAGACGAAGAGCCTCGCGGGGGCGGGCAGCCCCATCTGCTGGACGCGCAGGACGAGTTCGTGGCCGACCAGAGCTCCCATGCTGTGCCCGAAGGCCGCCCAGGGCCGGTCCAGCCAGGGAGCCAGCTCGGCCGCGAAGTCGGCCGCCATGTCCGCTATCGAGGCCGGCCAGGGTTCGTCGATCCGGACGAGCCGCCCCGGCGGGCAGGCGACGATCAGTTCGATCTCGGGCGGCAGCAGCTGCGCCCAGTCCTGGTACAGGCTCTGCGAACCGCCCGCGTGGGGCAGGCACACGATGCGCATGACCGCCCGCGGGCGAGGCAGCGGTCGGCGCAGAGCCCTGGTCTCTGCCATGATCCGGTCAACTCCTCGTATCACTGGTGCACCGTCGGATGACGCGTTGTCACACGGCGCTCGCCGCGGTCTGGTCCGTCTGCGGGTCGGTACGCAGCACGGGCCGCCTCTCGGCCGCCCTGGCAAGCGGGCCGACCAACGCGCCGGCGAGCAGGAAGACGGCGCCGAGCACCGCCCATCCCGCGGTCCCGTTGCCGATCACACCGACGGTGACGATGGTGGGGCCGAGTACGAACTGGGCGCTCGTGCCCAGGTTGAAGGTGGCCAGGTACTCGGCCCGGGAGCGGTCCGGGGCCAGTGCGTACGACAGGCCCCAGCCGCCGGCGGACTGGTAGAGCTCGCCCGCGGTCAGCAGGGCCAGGCCGAGGACCAGCGAGGCGACGACCGCGACGACGGGCAGGTCGAAGCCCGCGAGGGCGAACAGCGCGCAGGAGCCCACCAGGGCCACCGCCGCCTTGTGCATCGCTCGCACGCCGCCCGCGACGTCCTCGGTACCGGCCGAAGCCCGGACCTGGAAGACGACGGCGAGCACCGTGTTGACCACCAGCAGCAGCCCGACCAGGGCCTTCGGCGCGCTGGTGTGCTCGCTCACCCAGAGCGGCACGCCGATGCCGAGCAGTGCCATGTGCAGGACCAGCACGCCGTTGACCCCGGCGACGGCCACGTACCGCAGATCGCGCAGGGCGACCAGGCGCAGGGGCGCCTTCTTGGCCTTCGGTTCGGCCGGGGCGGCCGGGTTGCGCAGCCGGAGCCTGCTCAGCAGCAGCGCGGCGACGAGGAACGACGCCGCGTTGCCCAGGACGATCACGCTGAACGCCGCGCGGGTGCCCACCGCGATGGCGGCACTGGCGAGCAGGCCGCCGAGGGTGAAGCCCACGTTGAACACGACACGCATGCGCGCCATCATCGCGACGCGCCCGTCCGCGCCCGCCAGTTGCTCGGCGAGGGCCTGGTAGATCGGGAACACCGCCTGCTCGCCGACGCCGAGGAAGGCCGCGATGAGCAGGAAGCTGATGAAGTCGTGGGCGAAGACGTATGCGGTGAAGCCGCAGGCCCGGTAGAGGTTGAGGATCACCAGGAGTTTGCGCGGGGTCCAGCGGTCCGCCAGCCATCCGATCACCGGCTGGGCGGCGAGTCCCAGCACACCGGCGACCGAGAGGCCGATGCCCACCTGGGACGCGGTCAGCCCCACGACCGTGGTGAAGAACAAGGCCGAGCCCGCCAGGTACATGCCCGTGCCGATGGCGTCGATGAGCCCGATCGTGAGGAAGGCGACGCCTCCCTCGACGGCGGCCGGGCCGAGCAGCTTCTCACGCAGGCGGGCCGTCCGGCCGCCCTGCGTCCCCCCGGTGCTCACAGCGCGGCCTCGGCGTCCACGGTGATGCGGACGGCCCCGGCCGCTTCCTCGGCGGCGGACCGGGCCTCGGCCGGACCCGCGGCGAGGACCATGATCTCGCCGACCCGGTCCCACGAGGACCGGAGTTCGGCCACCTGGTCCCCGGGTGCCACCGTGACGGCGGCGCGCAGCACGCCGGTCCGCTGCTGTACCTCCTCGACGCCCGTCACCTCCCGTACCGTGCCCGCGGGCGCGGTCAGGAAGCGGATCGCCGCCCCCATCGGGGTGCTGCCCGGCAGCTTCGGGCTGACGCCGGCCAGGAGTTCCACCAGGGTGCGGATGACGTTGCCGCCGTACGCCGCGTCGAGGAGGAAGGTGATGGAGTCACCGGGCACCCGGCCCGCGCATTCGATGAGGACCGGGCCCTCCTCGTCGAGCATCCACTCGGCGTGCAGGATGCCGGTGTCGTACCCGATGGCCTCGACGAAGCGCGTCATGGCCTCCTCGAAGCCGCGTCGCACGTCGTCCGGAAGGCCGGCGGGCACGACATGGCCCAGCTCCACCGGGTAGCGGCCACCGGCGGTGAGCTTGTCCGTGACGTTCAGGAACACGATGTCCCCGCCACGCACCAGGGCCTCGACGCTGTACTCGTGACCGTACAGACGGCGCTCGGCCATGTAGCGCCAGGCGAGCTCCCGGTCGGGCAGCATCATGTCGTCCTGGGCGGAGACGGTGAGCTCCCAGGCCGCGGCGATGTCGTCGCCCGGCTCCAGCAGCTGGACGCCCAGCGAGGCGTGCCGGTTCGCGGGTTTGAGGACGACGGGCCCGCCGGCGGCGAACGCCTCGGTGTCCGCGGGCCCGTGCACCTCGGTCCACTCGGGGTTGCGCAGCCCCCCGGCCTGCGCGGCCTCCCGGAGCCGCAGTTTGTCCGTGAGGGCGGCGGCGGCCTTGACACCGCCACCGGGCCTCTCGAACCGCTCGGCCAGGACGGCCGCGCCCTGGACGCCGTACTCCAGGCCGGCGATGACGAGTGCGACGGGCTCTCCCGCCAGGTGCTCCTCGACGGCCGCCACGAGAGCGAGGTCCTGGTGGTACGGGGCGGCGACGACGGAACCGACGCAGCGCAGGCCCGCCGCGGCTTCGTGGACCGCGCGCTTGCGGATGATGTCGGGGTCCTCGACCACCACCACGCTGTTCTCCGGCAGGAACTGCTCCATCTGGTTCAGCAGCAGTTTGCCGAAGCCGACCATGACCACCCGGCCGGCGGGGAGTTGCATAGGCATGGGCTCTTCTCTCGTTGGGAGCGCAGGGGGTGGCCCCGGAGCAACGGCTCCGGGGCACACCGGGATCGGGGGGCTCAGGCCGGACGCAGTGCGATGTCGAACCGGTCGATTCCGGCGATGAAGTTCGACGGCCTGCGGATCAGACCGGACAGGGCTTCCACCGACTCCACACGAGTGAGCAGTTCGGTGAAGAGCGAGCGGATCTCCAGCCGGGCCAGTACGGCGCCCAGGCAGAAATGCGGTCCGATGGTGAAGGACAGGTGGTTGTTGGGCGTGCGGTCGAGGCGGAACTCGTCGGGCGCCTCGAACACCTCGGGGTCGCGGTTGGCCGCCGAGAGCCAGACGCAGACCGTGTCCCCTTCCTTCAGCTCCGTTCCGCCGAGCACGGCCGGCCGGGTCACCGTGCGGATGAGGTGCATGGCGGGGGTGTCGAAGCGGAGCATCTCCTCGATCATCGCGGGGACCCGCCCGTGGTCCTCGCGCAGCCACTGCCAGGCGCCCGGCGTGGTGGCGAGCCGGAGCAGGCCCGCCGCCACGGCGTTCTTCGTGGTCTCGTAGCCGCCGATGGCCAGGTTGAGACAGTTGAGCAGCACCTCGTCCGAGCTCAGCCGCTCACCGTCCATCTCGATGTCCATCAGGCGGCGGACCATGCCGTTCGGGTCCAGTCGGTGCGGTTGCCCCTCGATGATCTCCACGAAGTACATGAGAAGGTCGTTGTTGCCGGTCTCGCTGACGCGGCGGCGCTCGGCCAGAGTGGGCGCCGAGCCGCCCGCCGCCTCGGTACCGGTGATGGCGCGGCTGGCCATCGAGGCGACCGTCTCGTGGTCCTCGGCGGGGATGCCGAGGATGGAGCCGATGGCCAGCCTCGGCATCGGGGCGGTCAGCGTGCTGACCGCGTCGACCTCGCCCTGCCGTACGGCCGTTTCGACCAGCCGCCGGGCGTGCTGCTCGATGACCGGGGTGAGCGAGTGGACGAACTGCGGGGTGAGCGCCCCGGTGACCAGCTTGCGCAGCCGTGCGTGCCGCGGCTTGTCGGTCAGCTCGATCATCAGGCCCGCCGCGGGGTCCCGGACGCCGAGCGTGCTGTCCAGCGTCATGCCCCACTCGGAGCTGTACGTGGCGACGTCACGCAGGACGGTCCGGGTGTGGTCGTGCCGGGTCACCGAGTAGAACCCCGGCGCGTCCGGCCGGTCCTGCCACGGGAGCTCCGGCAGGTTCCGCATCGCGGCCCAGACCCGGTAGGGCGGTTCCGGGACGAACTGCGCCGAGGAGGAGAGGTCCACGGACGCGGTCGGCTGTGCGTCGGTCGTCGTCATCGCTCCGCTCCGTTCGGCTCGGCGGACGGGGCCGGGGAAGCGGCCCCGGCGAGCGTCTCGAGGACGATCTCGACGACCTTGGCCGGCCGGGTACGAGTGAAATAGTGGCCGCCGCTGGGCATTTCCAGCATCCGCGGGACGCCGGTGAAGGGCTCCCAGTCCCGGTAGCGGTCCGCGAAGCCGGTGGTGACCGGGTCGTCGGCCGCGTACACGGCCGTCGTCGGTACGGTCACCGGCCGGGGGTCGGCCGCCCCGCCCTCCTCGTACCCGGTCAGGTAGTACGCGTTGGCGCTGGTCGAGTCGTGCCGGAAGGTGCGCACCAGCAGGTCCGCGTAGGAAGCCCCGAGCTCGTCGAAGCCCGTGAAGCCGGTCTCCACGGTGAGCCAGTGCTTGATGTCCTCGTACGTCATCGAGGAGACGTAGTCGATGGACTCGTGCAGGGCGGCGGCGTCGTACAGCAGCTTGGCGCCGATGAACAGGTGCTCCACCTCGACGTTGCGCGCCCGCAGTTGCCGGGCCACCTCGATGGCCAGCGCGGAGCCCACGCAGTGGCCCCACAGGACGATCCTGCCGCGCTCCTGGCTCAGCAGTTCCTCGACCACCAGGCCCGCGATGTCGGCGACCGGCATCAGCTCGTCGGCGCCGGACTTGGGGTCGTGGCCGGGCAGTTCGACGCCCAGCACGGCGAAGGAGGCGTCCTTGCGGCCCATCGCGTCGGCGACCGGGCGGAAGTGCACCGCGTGACCGGCACCGTAGGGGAAGCAGACGAGGGTCGCCGAGGGCCGGTCGGCGGCGGGCGTGAGCCGCACCAGTACACCGGAGCCCTCGTCCTGAGTGAGCTTCTCCGCCAGGCCGGCCTGCTCGCCGAGCCGAGAGTTGCGCATCACGTCCTTGATCGTCAGCAGGCCGTTGAGCATCATCACCGCGCGCATCGCGGCCAGCGAGTTGCCACCGAGTTCGAAGAAATCGTCGGTGAGCTTGATCGTCGTGGGGTCGATGCCGAGCACCTCGCCCCAGACCGCTGCCACGCGCAGCGCCGCCGAGGACAGTTCGCCGTCGGCCTCCTCGACGGCGTCCGCCGACGCCGGGACCTGCGGCTCGTCGGCGACTTCGCCGGCCTGCTCCAGCACGCCGGTGGGCAGCCAGCGGCCCCGGCCGACGACGGAGCGGGTGCCGTCCGCGCTCACCAGGACGACGTCGCCCGGAGCGCCGATCGCCGCGGGCAAGCCCGCCGGGTCGAGTACGACGACGGACGCGTCGGCCCCGCTGCCGGCCACGGCCGGCTGCGGGCGGGAGCCGAACTCCGCCAGCGCGGCGAGCTCCTCGTCACCCAGCAGCGCCCCGGCGACGTGCGACTCCGACGGGTCGGCGGTCATCCGGTCGAGCGCGGCAATGAAGTAGCCGCCGATGCGCCCGATGTGATCGTTGTCGAACGCGTCGGTGTGGTAGTGCAGGCTCAGCTGCACCTCGTCGGTGTAGAAGTGCCGGGAGAACTCAGAGCGGAACGGGAACTCCGTGATGGCCACGGAGCGAACGTCCAGCAGCGAGAACTCGGGCAGCTCGCGCAGCTTCTTCAGCGAGTAGAAGTGCGTGAAGTTGAAGACGGTCTCGAACAGCGGCACCTGGGTCTGCAGGTCCTGCTTCATCTTGGCCATCGGGTAGCGGCGGTGGGGCAGGAAGGAGGTCTCGGTGTCGTAGACCTGCCGGATCAGCCCCTCCCAGCTGCCGTCGGCGAGCTCCACCCGCATCGGCACCGAGTTGAGGAAGAGACCGCACGCCTTCTCCGCGTCCGGGGCTTCCGGGCGGCCGCTGTGCTCGTAGCCGGTCATGACGTCGCGCTCGCCGGTCACCACGGCGTGCACCTTCATGTGGGCGGCGAGCAGGACGGTCTTCACCGGGACGCCGAGGCGTCCGGCGAGCGCCACGATCCGGTCGGAGAGGCCGCGCGGGAGCGGCACGTCCTGCAGGACGACGTTGAAGGCCGCTTCCTCGTCCCGCGGGCGCAGCCGCGGGACGATCGTCTGCGGCCGGTCCTCCAGCCGGTCGAGCCAGTACTGGCGGTCCTCCGCGGAGTTGATCGACTGCTGTTCCAGGCCGATGAAGTTGCGCAGGTGGTTGGGGACCGGCTCACCGGTGAACACGCCGTCGGTGCACAGGGCGTGGTAGATCTCGAACAGCTTGGTGTGCACCAGGTTGATGCTCCAGCCGTCGAGCGCCGAGTTGTGCTGGCTGATGCTGTAGCGGTACAGGTCGTCGCGCAGGACATGGACGTGCAGCCGGATGAGACCGGGGTACTCCCAGTCGAAGGCGTGGGCCTTCTCCTCGCGCTCCCACTCCTCGTACCAGGCCTCCTGGGCCGCGTCGTCGAGGTGACGGATGTCGGCGATGAACAGCGGCGGCGGGTCCACGGCCTTGTGGACGAGCTGCAGGTAGTCGCGGAAGCCGCTCAGCCGGTAGCTGGTACGGAAGATCGGGTTCTGGTCGACCAGGATCCGCACGGCCTCGGTGAAGGCCTCGGCGTCGAAACTGCTGTTGATCAGGTAACCGATGATGTCGTGGTACTGGGAGCTGCCCCTGGTCATCTCGCTCTGGAAGATGGTGCCCGCCGAGAGCATCGACATCGGGTAGGCGTCCTCGACGTCCTCCGGCAGGCGGCTGCGCTCCTCCTCACTGATGAGCTCGAACGGCGCGAACTCGTGGCGCAGCTCCTCCTGGGTGCCGCCCTCGTCCAGCACGGCCGCCAGGGCGGCGACGGTGGGGTTGGCGAAAAGCTGCTGGAAGGTGAAGGCCAGGCCGAGCTTGCGCGCCTTGGCCAGCACGGTGACGAAGTGGATGGAGGTGCCGCCGAGCGCGAAGAAGCTGTCGTGCACGCCGATCCGGTCGCGGCCGAGCACTTCGGCGATCAGGCCGGCCAGTGCCTTCTCCCTCTCGGTACGGGGCTCCACGTGGCCGGCGGCCTCGATGGCGGGCTCCGGCAGGGCGCCCCGGTCCAGCTTTCCGTTCGGCGAGAGCGGGAAGGCGTCCATCACGACGACGCGGGCCGGGACCATGTACTCGGGCAGCGTTCCGGCGAGGTGGTCGCGCAGCTGCTGCTCGGCCGGCCGGTCCCCGGCGGCCTCGGCGGCCACGGCGTACCCGACCAGGCGCTGGTGTCCGTCCGTACCGGCGCGCACCACGACCACCGCGTCGCCGATGCCCGGGTGGTCGAGGAGGCGGCGTTCGATCTCGCCGAGCTCGATGCGGTAGCCGCGGAGCTTGACCTGGGAGTCGTTGCGGCCCAGGTACTCGAGGGAGCCGTCCGCCAGGCGCCGGACGATGTCGCCGGTGCGGTAGGCGCGGGACTCGCCCTCGAAGGGGTTCTCCACGAACCGCTCCGCGGTGAGTTCCGCCCGGTGGAGGTAGCCGCGGGCCAGACCGTCGCCGGCGATGTACAGCTCGCCCGGCAGGCCCACCGGCCGCTCGCGGCGCTGCTCGTCGAGCACGTACAGCCGGATGTTGTCGATGGGCAGTCCGATCGGGACCACGGTGTCGTCGGCGCTGGTGCGGTGGTGGCTGACGTCCACGGTCGCCTCGGTGGGACCGTAGAGGTTCACCAGCTCGGCGTGGCCGAGCAGTTCGGCGAAGCGGCGCACGTGGTGCACGCCGAGGGCCTCGCCACTGGCGAAGACCCGGCGCAGGGAGGTGAGGCGCTTCTGGGCTCCGGTGGCCGCGACGTAGTCGAGGAACGCACCGAGCATGGTCGGCACGAAGTGCAGGGTGGTGACCTGGTGGCGCTCGACGGCGGCCACGATGGCCTCCGGCTCACGCTCACCGCCCGGCGCCAGCAGGGCGACGCGCGCGCCCTCGATGTGCCACCAGAACAACTCCCAGACCGAGACGTCGAAGGAGACCGGCGTCTTCTGCAGGATGGTGTCCGTGTCACCGATGGGGTACGCGCGCTGCATCCAGTTGAGGCGGTTGACGACGCTGCGGTGTTCCACCACCACGCCCTTGGGGGAGCCCGTGGAGCCGGAGGTGTAGATGACGTACGCGGCGTCGGTCGGGGACCCCGTCCCCAGGGGCTCGCCGGCGTCCTCGGAGACATCCGCGGACAGCTCCAGCACGGTGACGGAGGACGGCACCAGGGCGGCGCGGTCGGCCTGCGCCAGGACGATCGCCGCTTTGCTGTCCTCGAGCATGTAGGTCATGCGCGCGGCCGGCAGGGAGGCGTCGAGCGGCAGGTAGGCCCCGCCGGCCTTCAGGACGGCGAGGATGGCGACGAGCATCTCGACCGACCGCTCGGCGAGGACACCGACGATGGCCTCGCGGCCGACGCCCTGCTCCCGGAGGGTATGGGCCAGCCGGGTGGTGGCACGGTCGAGTTCCGCGAAGGTGAGGGAGACGTCGCCGGACACGACGGCCACGGCGTCGGGGGTGGCCGCCACCGTACGGGCGAAGAGCTCCGGGAGGGTCACGTCGTCGGGGAACGGCGCGGTGGTGTCGTTGGCCGCGGCGACCACGGCCGCATCCGTCCCGGCACTGAGGTCCAGCTCCGAGAGCGCGGTGTCCGGCGCCGCGAGGGCGGCGGTGAGCAGTCGCACGTAGTGAGCGGCGAGGCGGGCGGCGTTCTGCGGGGAGAACCGTTCCGCCTCGGTCCGTACGTCCAGGGCGAGACCGGTCTCGGTGCGCCGTACGTGGAACAGCACGTCGGTGGCAACCGCGTCGACCGCCTCCGCGGCGTGCAGCCCGTCCAGCGCCACGGCCACCTCGACCTCGGCGCCGGTCAGTTCGACCGGGTAGTCCTGGTGGGTGAGCACGTCCAGGGTGACCTGGCTCAGGCGGCCCAGGAGGGTCTTGAGGGTGTCCTCGGCGAGCAGCTCGAGGCGGGTCGGCAGGACCCGGGCCAGCGGCCGGGGCGCGGTCGGAGGCTGCCCCACCACCAGGTCGCGCTCACCGGTGTACGCGTTCAGCAGCGCGATCGCGGCGGCGGTGAACAGCGTGTGGAGGGTGGTCTCGTCGCCACGGCTGACGGCGGTCAGCCGCTCGGCCAGCGCGGGGTCGAGGTCGAGCACCGCGGTGGGGCGGGTGCGTCCGGTACGGGCGGCGGCGGGGCGGTCGGCCGGGAACCCGGCGGCACGGGCCCCGTCGAGGAAGCGGGCCCAGAACGCAGCCGAGGCGGGCCGCTGTGAGGCGGCGATCTTTCGCTGCCCGACGGTCAGGTGAGAACTCATTGAAACGAGGTGCTCCTCGGCGTGTGGATCAGAAGTCGAATGCGATGCCGGGAAGTCCCGGCGCGGCTGTGGTGCCGGGGGCACCGGGTTCGGCCGGCCGTCCCAGCGAGGCGACCGTCATGCCCGGGTGCGCGAGCGCCCGGTCGAGGATGCCGAGGAGGGTGTCGCGGAACGCGGCGACCGTGTCACGGTCGAAGAGCTCCGTCGAGTACTCCCACTCGACGTGCAGGTCGTCCTGCTCCTCGAAGACCTGCATGTTCAGGTCGGCCATGCCCTGTCCGGTGTGACGGGCCCTCAGCAGGACGCGCTCCCCGAGGAAGTCGACGGTCTGCAGCACGCTCGCCTGCAGCGCGAGCAGGGTGTCGAAGAGGGGGTTGCGGCCGGGCGTGGGCTCCCCCGCCTCGCGGACGAGTTCGCCGTACGGGAAGTCCTGGTGGGCGAACGCCTCCTGGGCGGTGGTGGCCGCCTCCTCGACGAGCACACCGAACGGCTTGTCCCCCGCGGGCCGCAGCCGCAGGGAGACCGTGTTGACGAACATGCCCACCGCCGAGTCGAGGCCGGGGGCCGTACGGCCGGACGCCGGCACCCCGACGGTGACGTCGTCCTGCCCCGTGACGAGGGACAGGAACACCGCGTACGCGGCCGCCAGCGGCGCGAAGAGTGTGACGGACCGCTGCGCGGCGAAGGCGCGCAGCGCGGCGGTGCGTTCGGTGCCCAGCCGGAACGGCAGCAGGTCACCCGCGTGGTTGCGCAGCGCGGGCCGGGGCCGGTCGGTGGGCAGCTCGGCCGGGGCGGGCCGGTCGCGGAACGCGGAGGTCCAGTACGCCCGCTGCTGCTCGGCGATCGCCTTGCCCTCCCCCGCGGCCGCCCAGTGGGCGTAGTCCCGGTAGGGGTGTGCGACCGGCGGCAGTTCCCGGCCGTGGTACAGCGCGTCGAGGTCGCCGAAGAGGTACTTGAGGGAGAGCCCGTCGACCACCAGGTGGTGCAGATCGACGAAGAGCACGGACCGGTCGCCGGTCCGGTGCAGGGTCGCCCGGGCCAGCGGCGCGGTCGCCAGGTCGAAGGGCCGGACGAGCTCGTCGAGCCGCGGCTCCCCCTCGGTGACGCGCAGCTCCGACACGACGTGGGGGTGCACCACCTGTACGGGTTCGTCCTTCAGCAGGAACGAGGTGCGCAGGACCTCGTGGCGGCGGACCAGTGCGCGCCAGGCCTCCGCGAGCCGGACCCCGTCCACGTCGGCCGGCAGGTCCAGCAGCACCGGCACGTTGTACTGGACCGAGTTCTCGTCCCTGCGCTGCGCCACGAACAGCGGGTACTGCTGGGGCGCGAGCGGGTAGTGGTCGGCCAGGGGAGCGGCGGGCAGCCCGGCAGGTCCCTGGGGCCCGGGGGCCCGCTGACCGAGCAGGACCGCGAGGTCCTCGACGGTCGGGTTGCGGAAGATGTCCGCGACGGTCACCGGAAGCTGGAATTCCGCGCTGATGACGGTCGCGATACCGGCCGCCGTCAGCGAGTCGACACCGTGGTCGAACGCCGAGTCGAGCACTCCCACGGTGGCGCCGGGCGGCAGCGCGCTCTCCCAGATCGCCACCAGCCGCTCCTCGACGGCGTCCCGCGGCGGCACGTGCTCCACCGGCAGGTCGTGGAGTTCGGCCGGGTCGGGCAGCGCCGACCGGTCGACCTTGCCGTGGGCCGTCAGCGGGAGGGCGTCGAGCACGACGAGGTGCCCGGGGACCATGTGGCGGGGAAGCCGCTCCGCCAGGTGCTCGCGCACCTCGCGGACGTCGAGCGGTTCGGCCTCCGTCAAGTAGGCGGCGAGGTAGCGGTCCGTCGCGTCCCCGCCCTCACGCACCCGTGGTACGACGACGGCCTCGCCGACGCAGGGGTGGCCGCGCAGTACGGACTCGACCTCGCCCGGCTCGATACGGTAACCCCGGATCTTCACCTGGCCGTCGGCGCGGCCGAGGAACTCGATGATCCCGTCCGGGCGCTGTCGTGCGAGGTCTCCCGTGCGGTACATGCGGCCGCCCGGCAGGAAGGGGTCGGGCAGGAAGACCTGCCCGGTGAGCTCCGGCCGGTTGAGGTAGCCGAGCGCCACGCCGTCGCCGCCGACGTACAGCTCGCCCTCGGTACCCGGCGGGACCAGGGCGCCCTCCGGGTCGAGGACGTAGGCGGTGGAGTGGGCGATGGGCCGCCCGATGGGCAGCGGCCCGCCGGTCTCCTCCGGGCTGATGCGGTGGGTGGTGGAGAAGGTGGTGTTCTCCGTGGGGCCGTAGCCGTTGACGACCCGTATCCCGGCGCAGGCGGCCATGACGGCCGCCACGTGCTCGCCGGCCACCACGTCGCCGCCGACCACGAGGTCGGTCAGCGGGGCGAAGACGGACGGGTCCTGCCGGGCGAGCCGGCTGAAGAGGGGCGAGGTGAGCCACAGGGTGGTGACCGCGTGGTCCCGCAGCGCGGCGCCGAGCCGGCCCGCGTCCAGGACGGCGTCCTCCTCGGGCAGCACGACCGCGCCGCCGTTCAGGAGCGGGCCCCAAAGCTCGAACGTGCTCGCGTCGAAGGAGACCGCACCGGTCTGGAGGACCCGCATCCCGTCGGAGAACGCGACGAAATCCGTACCGCGGACCAGTCGGACCACGTTGCGGTGGCACACCATGACGCCCTTGGGCCGTCCGGTGCTGCCCGAGGTGTACATCACGTAGGCGAGGCTCTCGGCCCCGGCCTCGTCCGGCTCGTCGTCCGCCGGGGCCCCGGCGTCCGGGACCCGGTCGTCCTGGATCGCCATCTCGGTCCCACGGCCGCCGGGCAGTTCGCCCTCGCGGTCGCCGAGCAGCAGCCGCACCCCGCCGTCGTCGAGCAGGTACTCCACCCTCCGGTCCGGCTCGGAGGGGCTGATCGGCAGGTACGCGGCTCCGGCGCGCAGCACGGCCAGGTTGGCGATGACCCATTCGGGGCTCCGCTCGGCGCGTACGGCCACGAGTTCTCCGGGGCGCACCCCGTGAGCGCGGACGCGGGCGGCGAGCCGGGTCGAGCGTTCCGCCAGTCCGCGGTAGGTCAGCGTGCCGTGCGCGCTCACCACAGCGGGGGCGTCGGGCGTGACCGCGGCCTGCCGGAGGAACAGTTCGTGGATCGTCGCACTGCGCGGGTAGCCCGGCGTAGGTCTCATCGTTCGTTCCATCTCTTCGTGCTCTTGCCTCAGGCGCCCGCGCCGGCCAACGGCGCGAGGACGGGGCGGAAGGTGGCGGTGATCGACTCCGCGACCGTCCGCAGTGCGTCGTGGTCCGGGGCCGAGCCGAAGACCACGCCCAAGTGGCTCTGGGTGCCCTCGCGGAAGTCCACGATCCGCCCCGGCTCCGCGTGCGTCTCGACGTTGCGCACGCCGGGCAGCTCGGCGAGCTCGGCCACCCCGTCGACCGTGGTGAGCGTGCCCGCCACGGCCGGCGGCGTGAGGAAGTACTGGTAGGTGACGCCCCGGTGGCGCGTGGCCGGGATCCGGGGTTCTGCGCCGAGGGCGACGTCCAGCGCCGCTCGCACCAGGTTGATCCCGGTGGCCCTGCGGAGGATCTCCGGTACGTATCCGCCCAGTCGGCCGTTGACCTCGATGATCCGGGGGCCGTCCGGGGTCAGCTTGATCTCGGTGTGGGTGATGCCGTGGCGGATGCCCAGGGCCCGCACCGCCGCGGCCTCCAGGGCCAGGACCTCGGCGGTGGCCTCCTCCGTGAGCGTGGCCGGCAGCAGCATCCCGGTCTCGCGGAAGGGTTCGGCGAGGGCGAACTTCCCGGTGACGCAGACCTGCCGGGAGGAGGATGCGGTGTGGACGGACTCCACGGAGACGTAGTCCCCCCAGAACTCGCCGGCCACCAGGGGGTCGCCCTCCAGCATCTGCTCGGCGACGAACTCGATACCGGCGGGGCGGGCGGCCGCCACGGCGAGGAACTCCTCGGCGGAGTCCACCCGCGTGGTGTGCAGGCTCCCGGCACCGATCCGCGGCTTGATCACGGCCGGCACACCGACGAGGTCGAGCGCCTGCGCCGGATCGTCGCCGATCACCGCGCAGCGGGTGGCCTGGACCCCGGCCTCGGCCAGGATCCGACGCTGCACCAGCTTGTCCACCAGCGCCGGGATCAGCTCGACCTCGTGGTAGGGCAGCCCGAGACCGTGCGCCAGCCGCGCCGTCTCGGCGAGCTGGTACTCGCTGTAGGTGACGACGCCGTCGACCGCGGCTTCCCGGAGCAGCCGGAGCCGCTCTTCCGGCTCCCGTCCGGTGACGTCGACGACCTCGGCGAGAGCGAGCAGGGACTGCCGGGCGGCTGCGGCCGCGGGCCGGTCGAAGTCCGCGACGAAGAGCACGTCGCAGAGCCGGTGGGCGGCGGCCAGGATGTCGTTCGGTGTGGCGGAGCCGAGGTCGTAGACGACCGCGACCCGGGGCACCTTCCGTGCGTGGCCGGTCATCAGCGCTCCGCCCCGGCCTCGGCCGCCTGCCGCGCCGTGAGGTGTTCCACGAGGCGCGCCGCGGTCGGCTGCAGGTACAGGTCGCGCAGTGGTACGGACTGCAGGCCCTCCCGGCGCAGCGCCGCGGAAAGCCGCACCGCGAGCAGCGAGTTGCCGCCCAGTTCGAAGAAGTCGTCGTCCGGCTTCACCTCGGGGCCGAGGGTGGCCCGCCAGGCGCGCAGGACCGCGTCGGCGAGGCTCTGCTCCCCAGGGGCCTCCGCCTCGGCCGCGCGAGCGGCGTCGGTGGCAGCGTCGGTGGCGGACTCCGTCGCGGGAAGCTGGTCGGGCTTGGGCAGCTTGGCCGTGTCCACCTTGCCGTTCACGGTGAGCGGGATCTCGGACACCGCGGTGATGGTGGCCGGCACCATGTGCTCCGGAAGGACGTCGCGCAGCCGGCGCCGGACCTCGGCCACCGAGCCGGAGGGTCGCAGCACCACATAGGCGTCGAGGCGCACCCCGGCCGCGTCGCCGTCGCCCTGGTTCAACACGACGGCGCCCGCGGAGACCGTGGGGTCGTCGAGCAGGACGGACCTGACCTCGCCGAGCTCGATGCGGAAGCCCCGCACCTTGACCTGGTCGTCGATCCGGCCCAGGTGATCGAGCAGCCCGCCCGGACGGAGCCGTCCCAGGTCGCCGCTGCGGTAGACGCGTTCACCGGTCAGCGGGTCGTCGACGAAACGGTCGGCGGTGAGCTCCGGACGGTTCAGGTAGCGGTCGGCCACGCCTGCGCCGCCCACGTAGATCTCGCCGGGGACACCGAGGGGCTGTACGCGGCCCCGGGTATCGCGCACGGAGAGGGTCCATCCGGGCAGCGCCGTCCCCACCGACCGGGATCCGGCGGCCACCTCGACGGGCGTGACCGTCTGGGTGGTGACATGCACGGTGGTCTCGGTGATGCCGAACATGTTCACCAGCCGGCACCGGTCGTGCGGCTCGCGCCGGAACCACAGCTCCAGGGACCGCACGTCCAACGGCTCGCCGCCGAAGACCACGAGCCGCAGGGCGAGCGACTGCTGCTGGTTCAGGTGTACGTCGCGCAGCGAAGCGAAAGCGGAAGGAGTCTGGCTCAGCACGGTGACACGGCGCTGGACGAGCAGCGCGTGGAACTCCTCCGGCGAGCGCGAGACCCAGTACGGGACCACGACGAGGTGGCCGCCGGTGAGCAGGCAGCCCCAGATCTCCCACACGGAGAAGTCGAAGGAGCTGGAGTGGAACAGGGTCCACACGTCGTCCGGGCCCAGCCGCATGTCCTCGGTGGTGGCCGCCATGAGCGCGACGACGTTGCGGTGGGGTACGACCACGCCCTTGGGCTTGCCGGTGGACCCGGACGTGTAGATGACGTAGGCCGGTGCCTCGGGGTCGTCCACGGGCTCGGGTGCCCCGGCCGTGGATCCGGCCAGCGCGTTCGGGTGCACCACGGTGACGCCGTCGAGGGCGGGGAACCCGCCGAGGGTGGTGACCACGAGGTGCAGCCCCGCGTCCTCGGTCGTGTACCGCAGCCGCTCGACGGGGTAGCGCGGGTCCATCGGGACGTAGGCGGCCCCGGTCTTGAGCACCGCGAGCAGGGTGACCACCAAGTCGGTGTCACGGTCCAGGCAGACGCCCACGAAGGAGCCCGGGCCGGCGCCCCGTTCGGCCAGTGCGGCGGACATCCGCGTCGCCGCTTCGTCGAGCTGCGCGTAGGTCAGCTCGCGGTCGGCGTCGGACAGGGCGGTCGCGTCGGGACACATGGCGGCGAGCCGGGCGAAGGCCGCGTGGATGGTGGTGGCCGGCTGCGGGCGGACGGGCTGCGACCTTCCGAGGTCCAGCAGGGCCGCGCGCTCCTCGTCGGCCATCAGCTCGACATCCCCGCTCACCGGGGTCCGGTCGCTCTGGGCGTCGTCCGGCTTGGAACCGACGAGGGCCGTCAGGCGGCCGACGTGCCGGGCCAGTTGCTCGGCCACCTCGGGGTCCAGCACCGACTCGTCGTAGTCGAGGCGACCGGTGAAGGTGCCGTCCCGCAGCGGCTCCCAGGTGAAGGTCACCGGGAACGGCAGCTCCAGGAAGGGCCGGTACGCCTCGTCCTGGCGGGACAGCGCCACGATTCCCACCGCGGGGACGGGCTGGCCGGCACCGACGGGCGTGGCGGAGGCGATGGCGCTCTCGGCCTGTCGGGCCAGGTCGGCGACCGGTGTGTCGTCGTCGGCGGGCAGGGTCACCGCGGCGAACCGTTCGCGGCCCTCGTGGTCGGCGGTGAGCAGGCCGACGGTCCGGCCGCGGTCCGCGTAGCGGGACAGCACCAGGGCGGTGGCGGCGAGCAGGACGGGGGTGGCCGGCTCCAGGGCGATCTCCACGGGACCGATCCGCACCACGCCCGTGGCGCCGGCGCGTCGCGCGTCGCCCATGCCCCAGGCCGGCGGCTCGGCGTCCACGGCGGTGTGGCGCGTCAGGTCGCCGGGGCCGGTCAGCCGGCCCGCGTCGTCCGCGGTGCCGGACAGGATCCGGGCGACGAGGTCGAGCCCGGCGATGTCCACGGCACGGCGGTGGGCCACGAGGACCAGGTCGGCCGCGCCGTCGGCGTAGGACAGCAGGACCACGCGCAGCCGACCTCCGTGACCGACCGCCCGGGAACCCTCACGGGCACGCAGCGCCTCGGAGGCGGGGTCGGCGGCGGCCGTGGCCACGTCCTCGACCCACAGGCGGAGGTCTGCGGGCAGCGCGCCGGCCTCCTGGGCGGCGGTCAACCGCTCGGTGATCCGGTCTGCGGTGAGCCCTTCGGGCATCCGGCGGACGAGGCTGTGGCACGCGCGGGCCGGCCGCGCGTCGAAGGTCGTCCCCGCGAAGAAGTCGGCAGCGCTGCCGGGTCCGGCCGTCGGGGGCGGGCTGATCCGGGTTGCCATGCTGGTCTCCTGGCTGGTGCGGGCGGTGTGCGCGGTCGTGTGGTCTGGTGCGCTCATCGCGTACTGAATCCGCCATCGACGGTGACGACGCTCCCGGTCACCTGGCGCGCGTCGTCACTGGCCAGCCACAAGGCGGCCGCTGACACGTCCTCCGGGTTGACCAGGGCGTTCATCGGCTGGGACTCCAGGAAGGCTGTCTCCTGGTCCTCCGGCGCGACACCGAGCGAGCGGGCCACCTCCGAGAGCATCCGGCCTTCGAGAGTCGGCTCCTCACGGACCTGTCCGGGGCACAGGGCGTTGACGCGGATCTGCAGGGCCGCGTAGTCGAGCGCCGCCGCCTTGGTCAGCCCGACCAGGCCGTGCTTCGCGGCGACGTAACCGGCGAAGTAGCGGTAGCCCACGAGGCCCGCCGTCGACGAGATGTTCACGATGCTGCCGGACCGCTGCCTCGCCATGGAAGGCGCCACAGCCTTGATCATTCGCCAGGCGCCGGAGAGGTCGACGTCCAGCATGACGCCCCACTCGTCCTCGGTGATCTCATGGCTGGCCTTGCCCGAAGGCGCCGCGATTCCGGCGTTGTTGACCAGGACGTCGATCCGGCCGAACCGGTCGAGGGCGTCGGCCACGACGGCGTCGACCTCCTTCTGCTGCCGCACGTCCGCCCGGGCGGCCAGCACGGAGGCACCGCGCTCGCGACACAGCCGTGCGGTGGCCTCCAACTGGTCGGACGTGCCGAGCGGGTAGGGCACGTCGGTGATGTCCGCAGCGACGTCGAGCAGCACCAGGTCCGCGCCTTCCTCGGCGAACCTCAGGGCGCAGGCACGGCCGAGGCCGCGGGCCGCGCCGGTGATGAGGACGGTCTTCCGGGAAAGTCTCACGTCAGTTCTCCGTATGCCCGGACCGGAGCCGCGAGGCGATCAGCTCGAGCAGTGACTTGGCATCCGCGTCGAGGTACATGTGGTCACCGGGTACGTCCACGGCGGTGAACGTCGCGCTGGTCGCGTCGCGCCAGTGGTCGGCCGCGTCGGCCGAGACCAGGTGGTCGTCGACGCCGCGGATCGAGGTGATGGGCGCGGCGAGCCTGCGCTCGGAGGTGGGCACGTAGGCCTCGTGCATCTCCACGTCGGCCCGGAGCGTGGGGAGCAGCAGCTCACGCATCTCCGGAATGTCGAACGCCGGGTGGGTGTAGCCGGCGAACTCCTGGACGCGGGCGAGGAACGCGTCGTCGTCCAGTCCGGTCGCACGCTCCGTACGGCCGTTCCAGGGCCCCTGCGACCCGCTCACGAACAGGTGGACCAGCTCGTTGGCGCCGTGGTCGGCGATCCGGTGGGCCAGCTCGTACGCGAGGATCGCGCCGAGGCTGTGGCCGAAGACGGCCACCGGCCCCTCTCCGGCCGCTTCGAGGGCGGCGGCAAGCAGTCCGTCGGCCGCGTTCTGCACGTTGGTGTACGGCTCTTGGTCAACCAGGCGCTCACGGCCGGGCAGTTGGAGTGGCCGGACATCGACGCCCTCGACGCCGAGGGATCGCCAGGGCATGTAGAAGCTGGCGCCTGCTCCGGCGAAGGGCAGACACAGCAAAGGCGTGGGATGAAGCATGGGGCTCATGGCTCCGTGAAGGAAGTTCGAAGAAAGACGGAATCGGTCCGTCACGCGGATCATGTGCGGGCTGCCGACAAAGCCGCCGGCATCGATGAATGCCTTAGGACGGCAGGCAGCCCAAACCGTGCAGGCTGGAAAATCGACAGAATGTCAATTCCGCCTCACGAAAGAAAAGATAGCGACGTCATCACCCAGCTCCCCCCGGTGCCGCTCGACAAATAGAGCATGCAACAGGTCGCAGCGGGCTGTCGAGAATCATTCCGGTGAACCGAGGGTGCGGTGACCCCATAGCGCAAATCCGCAGCCATGGAAACCCCGCACCCAGTCGAATCGGGCGGAACAGGCCGCAATCAGCCCGCCCGACGCCGCCCGGAACCACTGGAGCTCGGGCCTGTCCCACGTGGCGGGGGGGGGGGGGGGGGGGGGGGGGGGGGGGGGGGGGGGGGGGGGGGGGGGGGGGGGGGGGGGGGGGGGGGGGAAGGAGGGAA
>NZ_JBVIJE010000034.1:0-79863 GCF_055581585.1 Streptomyces sp. NPDC031426 | reverse complement strand
GCCAGTTCTACCGGGGCTCCGCTTCTCGCGTCCGGCGTCTTTCCAGATCAGCCCTCACTTGCGGCCACGACCCGACCCGTAACTTCATGGCCTTGCCCTTTTGGGGCGCTTCAGGTCACCCCAGCAGAGAAGCCAGGCGGCGCCATTGTTCCCTGGGAAGGGTGTTCCTGTCGCCGCCTGCCACCACCTGGAGGGCCACGTGGTCCGCGCCCGCCTCGTGGAAGGTGTCGATGCGATCCCGGATGCGGCTGTCGTCGCCCCAGGCGAAGGCCGCGTCGACCAGGCGGTCGCTGCCGCCGTCGGCCAGGTCGTCCTCGGTGAAGCCGTGCCGGAGGAAGTTGTTGGTGTAGTTCGGCAGGGCCAGGTACATCGCGAGGGTGTCGCGGGCGAGGGCGCGGGCACGGGCCGGGTCGGTCTCCAGGACCACCTTCAGCTCCGGGGCGAGCAGCGGTCCGGCGCCGAGGATCTCGCGGGCCTGCGCGGTGTGCTCGGGGGTGACCAGGTACGGCACGGCGCCCGCCGCCCGGTCGCGGGACAGCTCCAGGACCTTCGGGCCGAGGGCGGCCAGCACCCGGCGGTCGGCGGGCACCCCGGCCTTGTCCAGGGCGTCGAGATAGGCGACCAGGGCCGAGTACGGCCGGCGGTACTGGTCGGCGAGCTTGGCGTGGCTCACGCCGAGGCCGAGCAGGAAGCGGCCGGGGTGTGCCGCGTCGACCTCGGCGAAGGCGGCGGCGCTGGTCTCGGCGTCGTACTGCCAGATGCTCTGGATGCTGGTGCCGACGGTGAGCCGGTCGGTCGCCTCCAGGAGGGGTACGGCGTGCCGGGCGGCGCTGCTGCCGCCCAGCCAGGCGGCGCCGAAGCCGAGCTCCTCCAACTCGGCCGCCGCCTCACCGAGTTCACCGCGCCGGGAGGGGTCCTCCGCGCGCAGGCCGATGCTCCAGATGCCGTACCGGCCGATCCTGTCCTTCAAGGTGCTCACGGTGCTCATGGGGCTGTCCCTCCGGGTGGGGCCGTGACCATCACGTTTGCAGCCATTCCCAACCGGAGGGATCCGTCACGTAATCCCGGCGGGTGTCACACCTTCAGGAACTGCTCCAGTGCCTCCACCACGAACCTGTGGTCCTGGAGCTGGGGGAGGCCGGAGACGGTCACCGCGCCGATGACGCCCACGTTCTCGACGTTGATCGGGAACGAGCCGCCGTGGGCCGCGTAGGTGTCGGGGTCGAGGCGGGAGGAGTCCTCGAACGTCGTGCCCTTGGCGCGGAAGCGGGCGCCGACCAGGTAGGAGGAGGCGCCGTAGCGCTCCACGACCCGGCGCTTGCGGGCGATCCAGAAGTCGTTGTCGGGGGTGGAGCCCGGCAGGGCCGCGTGGAAGAGCTGCCGGCCGGCGCGGTGGATGTCGATGGCGACCGGGGCCTGGCGCTCCCGGGCCAGTTCGACCAGCAGCGAGCCGAGGGCCCAGGCGTCGTCGTACGTGAACCGCGGGAAGACCAGGCGGCGTTCCTGTGCCTCCAACTCCTCCAGGGACGGGGTGAGTTCGGGGGTTGTCCTGGGGGTGATCTGCGGGTGGTGCTGGGGGTGCTGCTGGTGTGGCATCAGAGGGTCACCGTCACCTTGTCCGTGGCCGACTTGCGGGCCGCTTCCAGTACGTCGAGGGCGGCGGCCGCCTCCAGGGCGGTCACCGGGTTGGGGCCGGCGCCGGTCAGGGCGCGGGCGACGGCCGTGTAGTAGGCGGGGTAGTCGCCGGGGAGCGTCGGTACGGGGGTGCCACCGCCGGTCAGCGGGGACTCTCCGGCGCCGATACGGCCGTACAGGGACTCGGGCTCCGCGCCCCACCGGGGGCCGGGGCGCAGGCCCTCCCGCAGGGCCGCCTCCTGCGGGTCGAGGCCGTACTTCACATAGCCCGCCTGCGAGCCCAGCACCCGGAAGCGGGGGCCGAGCTGGGCGGTCGTCGCGGAGACGTAGAGGTGGGAGCGGACGCCGTTCGCGTGCGTGAGCGCGATGAAGGTGTCGTCGTCGGTCTCGGCGCCGGGGCGGCGGAGGTCCGTCTCGGCGTAGACCTCGGTGACCGGGCCGAAGAGGACCAGGGCCTGGTCGACGACATGGCTGCCGAGGTCGTAGAGCAGACCTCCGATCTCTGCGGGGTCGCCGGACTCGCGCCAGCCGCCCTTGGGCTGGGGGCGCCAGCGCTCGAAGCGGGACTCGAAGCGCCATACGTCACCCAGGTCTCCCTGGGTGATCAGCTTGCGGAGGGTCAGGAAGTCGTTGTCCCAGCGGCGGTTCTGGAAGACCGACAGGAGCAGGCCGCGCTCCTCGGCGAGGGCGGCGAGGTCGCGGGCCTCGGCCGCGGTGCCGGCCAGCGGCTTGTCCACGACGACCGGCAGGCCGGCCTTCAGGGCGGCGGTGGCGAGCGGGACGTGCGTCCTGTTCGGGGAGGCGATGACGACCAGGTCCAGCTCGTCCGCGCGGTCGAACAGCTCCTCGGGGCCGGTGGCGAGCGTCACGTCCGGGAACTCGGCGCGGGCCTGCTGCTGCCGCTCCGGGTTGGCGGTGACCACGGTGTCCAGGGCGAGGCCCTCGGTGGCGGCGATCAGCGGGGCGTGGAAGACGGAGCCGGCGAGGCCGTAGCCGATCAGGCCGACGCGGAGGGGGGTGGCGGTCGTGCGCCCTGTCATGGATCCCATGGAGCTACTTTCGCAACGCTGTTGCCAAAGTGCAAGTGGTGGGGACAATGGGTGGCGTGAACAGGACGAGGACGGCGAGCGGTGTGTCGGCGGGCGGAGTGTCGGCGAGCGGTGGCGGGCCGGTGGGGGCGAACCTCGTCGCGGTTCGGTCGCACAACGCCGCGCTGGTGCTGGGGCTGCTGCGGGACGCCGGGGCGGAGGGGATCAGCCGGCTCGAACTGGCCGAGCGGACCGGGCTGACCCCGCAGGCCGTCAGCAAGATCACCGCGCGGCTGCGGGAGGAGGGGTTCGCGGCGGAGGCCGGGCGGCGGGCGTCGACAGGGGGCAAGCCGCGGACCGTGCTGCGGCTGGTGCCCGAGGCGGGGCACGCGGTGGGGGTGCATCTGGACCGGGACGAGCTGCGGGTGGTGCTGGTCGATCTGGACGGGGCCGTGGTGGGGGAGCGGCGGGCCGAGCTGGATCTGGGGGCCGGGGCGGAGGCGGTGCTGGCGGTGGTCGGGGATGCGGTGACGGGGGTGGTGCGGGAGGTGCTGGGCGCGTTTCCGGGTGAGGAAGGGCCGGGCGGGGAGAGGGCGGCCGGGGAGGAGCCGGCGGGGGTCGGGTCGCTGCTCGGGGTGGGGGTGGCGCTTCCGGGGCCGCTCGATCATGCGCGCGGGGTGCTGCATCGGGTGACCGGGTTTCCCGAGTGGGACGGGTTTCCGCTGCGGGACGCGCTCGGGGAACGGTTGGGGGTGCCAGTGGTGGTGGACAAGGACACCAATGCGGCGGCGCTCGGCTTGTCGGTCGGGGGTGAGGGGAGCGAGGGCGGCTCCTTCGCCTATCTGCATCTCGGTACGGGGCTCGGGGCCGGGTTGGTGATCGGTGGGCGTGTGCATCGGGGGGTGCGGACCGGGGCGGGGGAGTTCGGGCACCAGGTGATCCTGCTGGACGGGCCGCTGTGCGAGTGCGGGAACCGGGGGTGCGTGGAGGCGCTGTGCCTGGCGGCGGTGGGGCGCGGGGAGGCCGGGGAGGCGGCGCGGGTGCTGGGGGTGGCGGCGGCGAATCTGGTCGGGCTGCTGGACATCGATGTGGTGCTGCTCGGGGGGCGGACGATCGCGGGGGCACCGGAGGGTTTTGTGCGGGGAGTCGGGGAGGTGCTCGATGCCCGGGCTCGACGGGAGGGAGTGCGTGGGGCATCCGTGCGGGTCGCTCCGCGGGGGGAGCGGGTGGTGGCGGAGGGGGCCGCGCAGTTGCTGTTGGCGCCGGTGTTCGGGCGGGGGGATGTGCGCGCCGAAGGGGCGCGGGGAACTGCGCGACCAGCCACGGCGGACCCGCAGCCGCGTACGGTCTGACGCGGCTCGGCGGGTGGGCGTCGGTCAGGTCATGCCGGCAGGTTCAGCTGCCAGGAGACGCCGAAGCGGTCGTTGAGCCAGGTGAACTTGGCGCTGAAGCCGTAGTTGCCCAGGGGCATGAGTTCCGTGCCCTGCTCGGTGAGGGCGGCGTGCAGGCGGTCGATCTCGGCCTCGTCCTCGCACTGCACGAAGAGTGAGATCGCGGGCGTGAAGGTGAAGTCGTGGTGCGCGGGGCTGTCGATGCACATGAACTGCTGCCCGGCGAGCGAGAACGTGGCGTGCTGCACGCTCCCCTCCTTGCCGGTGCCGTCGGCCCCGTAGCGGGTGACGTTGACGACCTCGGCGTCGTCGAAGAGCGAGGTGTAGAAGGTCATCGCCTCCTCGGCGACGCCCTCGAACATCAGGAACGTGGTGATCTTCTGGGACGTCGCGATCTTCATGCTGCATGCTCCTCAGCGCTGTCGGGCAGGGTGCGCAGGCCTGTTCAAGTGTTACCCCGCCGATCGAGCGGACTTCGCGGCCCGTACCGGAGTGGCGGACGCAGGCGTGCCCATCTGACCGACATGGTTATGTGTTTATGCGACCATTCACACCTCTGGCCCTCTGCCTCACCGCAGCCGCCGCGTCCGCCTCCGCCTGGGTGGTCGGCCCCGCGGCGCAGGCCGCCGCCCTCGCCGACCCGCCACCGGCCTGCACCGGCGGCAACCCGCGGGCCTTCCCCCTCGCCGCGCGGATCCGGGGCGGCCCGCCCTCCTACGAGGCGGGCGGCGGCTACGGCACCTGGTACATCGACCTCACCAACACCACCAGCCACGCCTGCACCGGCATCCATCCGTTGATCGTCCTCGTCGACGACAAGCGCGAGCTGAAACCGAACCAGCCCAAGCTGGAGTTCTACGACGGCGCCACGGCCCGGCCGGTGACGTTCGAGAGCACCGACGAGCAGGAGCTGATCGGCGTGCTCGACGGCGCCGGGTTCAACGGGTTCGCCGTACCGCCCCGCAGGACCGTCAGCGTCAAGGTCAGACTCGTGTTCCCCTCCGACACCGCATCCAACCAGGTCACCGCCAACGCCGCCGTCGTACAGCGCCGGGGCGACGACGGGGACTGGGTCGGGGAGTCCAATGCCTACCGCTTCGGGATCGGGGAGTATGCGTCGCCGGCTCCGGACGCCACGCAGAGCCCGGCTCCGGATGCCTCCCAGGAGGGCGGCGGTGTGGCACCCAGCGTGTCCGGCGGTACGCAGGCCACACCCGGCACCGGAACCGAAGCCCCGGCCACCCCCACCGCCGACCCCGACCTGCCGTACGCCGCCGTGGCGGAGGGTGACGGGGAGGACCCGAGTGAGCTGGCGCTGACCGGATCCCGCCTCGCCAAAGGGCTGCTCGCGGCCACCGCCGCGCTTCTCGGGGTCGCCGGCGGCGCGTTGCTGCTGGCCCGCAGACGCCGCTGAGCCCGGGGCCGTACCTCGGACACCCCTGCCGTCTGCGACGATCCCTGCGTGGACTACCCGAACGACCAGGCCCCCGGCGCCCCCGTCCGCTCCGGCATCCCCGAGCACGGGCGTATCCCCAAGTACTACGCCGTGAAGGCACGGATCGCCGCACTGCTGGAGGAGCTGGGGGAGGACGGCGTCATCCCCACCGAGCGGGACCTCGCCGAGCGCTACGACGTCGCCCGGGAGACCGTCCGGCAGGCCGTGCGGGAGCTGGTGCTGGAAGGGCGACTGCGGCGCAAGGGCCGGGGAACCGTCGTCGCCGGGCCCAAGCTCGCCCAGCCGCTGTCGCTCGCGAGCTACACCGAGGGTGTGCGCCGGCAGGGCCGTACGCCCGGTCGTGCGCTCGTCACCCTGGACCGTTTCCCCTGCCCGGACGCCCTCGCGGCCGAGACCGGGCTCACCCGCGGCGAACCCGTCTGGCACCTGGAGCGCGTGCTGCTCGCCGACGAGGAGCGGGTCGGCCTGGAGAGCACGTACGTCGCCGTCGAGCGGGTGCCCCGGCTGGACGCCGACTTCGACCCCGACTCCTCCTTCTACGGCTATCTGACCAGCCAGGGCATCTCCTTCGGCGACGCCGACGAGCGCATCGAGACCGTGCTGGCCACGCCCCGCGAAGCCCTGCTCATCGGCACCCCGCCGGCCCTGCCGATGCTGTTGATCCACCGCGTCTCCCGGGACACCGACGGCAGGCCCCTGGAGCGCGTGCGCTCGCTGTACCGGGGGGACCGGTTCTCCTTCACCACCCACCTCAAGCGCTGAAAAGCGACTGATGTCCTGGTATCGACCCCACTGTAATGTCACGGAAAGATAACGGGTCTAGCCCAAACGTGATGGGTCGTTCACGCTCGCGTTGTCAGCCGGATGTCTCCGGTCCCCCGATCCCGAGGAGCGTTGCCGTCGTGAAAGTGACAGTCGTCGGAGCAGGCGTGGTGGGCACCATGCACGCCTGGCAGGCGGTACAGCGCGGCCACCAGGTCGTCCAGATCGAGCGCGAGGCCGAGGCGCGCGGCGCCTCGCTGCGCAACTTCGGGCAGATCTGGGTCAGTGGCCGCGCCGCCGGAGAAGAGCTGGAGACCGCGCTGCGGGCGCGGGAGCTGTGGGAAGGGATCGGCGCACGGGTGCCGGCGCTGGGCTTCAGGGCGAACGGGTCCCTGACCCCCGTCCGCGGCCCCCTGGAGCTCGCCGTCGCCGAGGCCGCCGTGGCCCGCGCGGACGCCGCGGCCCGCGGTTACAAGCTCCTCGTCCCGAGCGAGGCCCGCGCCCTCAACCCGGCCCTGCGGGGCGACTTCACCGCCGCCCTGTACTGCGAGCGGGACGCGGCGGTCGAGCCGCGCACCGCCCAAATCGCCCTCCGTACAGCGCTGTTGAAATCCCCGAACTACACCTTCCTGCCGGGCCGGGAGGTGCGCGAGGTCGTCGGCGCCGGCACCGTCCGGGACGACCACGGCGACGTGCACCGCGCCGACACGGTCGTCCTGTGCACCGGCGCCTGGCTCGGCGGACTGGTCCGCGAACTCGCCGGACCGGACCTCCCCGTGCGCCGGGTCCGCCTGCAGATGATGCAGACCGACCCGCTGGGCGAGCCGCTGCCGACCTCCGTCGCCGACGCCGACAGCTTCCGCTACTACCCGGCCTATGCCTCCCCGGCGCTGGACGAACTCAACGCCCGGCAGCCGCAGCCGGAGACCGCGGCCGCGCACAAGATGCAGCTGCTCATGGTGCAGCGCGCCGACGGCGGCCTGACCATCGGCGACACCCACGAGTACGAGCACCCCTTCGCCTTCGACACCGTCGAGGAGCCGTACGAGCACCTCACGGGGGTCGTCGAGTCCCTGCTCGGCCGGCCGCTGCCGCGCATCCGCCGCCGCTGGGCCGGTGTGTACGCGCAGTGCACCGAGCCCGGCCGGGTGGTGCACCGCCGGCAGGTGCGCGAGGGGGTGTGGCTGGTCACCGGGCCCGGCGGGCGCGGCATGACCTGCGCCCCCGCGATAGCCGAGACCACCGCGAACGAACTGGGCTGGTGAGCAACCCATGACCGACATCACCCCGGACATCCGTCTGGTCGTCCTGGACATGGCGGGTACGACCGTCGCCGACGGCGGACTGGTCGAGCGCGCCTTCGAGGCGGCGGCCGGCGAACTCGGCGTCGAGCCGGGCTCGGCCGAGCACGCCGAGCACCTCGCCTACGTCCGCGCCACCATGGGCGAGTCCAAGATCTCCGTCTTCCGCCACCTGTTCGGCGCCGAGGACCGCGCCCAGCGCGCCAACACCGCCTTCGAGAAGGCGTACGGCGATCTGGTCGCCGGCGGCCTGATCGCCCCGGTGCCGGGAGCGCGCGAGGCCATCGAGGAGCTGGCCGGCGGCGGCCGTACCGTCGTCCTGACCACCGGCTTCGCCCGGGTCACCCAGGATGCGATCCTCGACGCCCTCGGCTGGCGGGACCTCGTCCCGCTCACCCTGTGCCCGGCGGACGCCGGCGGGCGCGGGCGGCCGTACCCGGACATGGTCCTGGAGGCCTTCGTCCGCACCAAGGCCGCCGAGGACGTACGCCAGGTCGCCGTCGTCGGGGACACCTCCTACGACGTGCTCAGCGGGGTACGCGCCGGGGCCGGGCTGGTCGCCGGCGTACGCACGGGGGCGCACGGCGACGAGGAGTTCCGCGCGGCCGGCGCCACGCACGTCCTCGACTCGGTCGCCGGCCTGCCGACCCTGCTCGCGGAAGAACGGTGAGATGAGCATCCGCTTCGACTCCGTCACCGTCGCCTACGACGGCAACGTCGTCCTCCACGAGCTCGACCTGACCGTCGAGCCCGGCGAGGTCATGGCGCTGCTCGGGCCGTCCGGCTCCGGCAAGACCACCGCGCTGCGGGCGGTCGCCGGGTTCGTACGGCCCGTGTCCGGGCGGGTGCTCCTCGGCGGCCGGGACGTGACGGACCTGCCGCCGTACCGGCGGGGCATCGGCATGGTCGTGCAGAGTTACGCGCTGTTCCCGCACATGCGGGTCGACGAGAACGTGGCCTTCGGACTCAGGGCGCGCAGGACGCCCAGGAGCGAGATACGGCAGCGGGTCGCCGAGGCGCTGGAGCTGACCGGGATGGCCGGCTACGCCCGCCGGCACCCGCGCGAGCTGTCCGGCGGGCAGCAGCAGCGGGTCGCCATCGCCCGCGCGCTGGCCATCCGGTCGGACGTGCTCCTCCTCGACGAACCGCTGTCCGCGCTGGACGCCCGGCTGCGGTCCGAGATGCTGTCCGAACTCGCCCGGCTGCACCGCGAGTTGCCGGACATGACGATGCTGTACGTCACCCACGACCAGGTCGAGGCGCTGACGCTGGCCGACCGGATCGCGGTGATGGACAAGGCGAAGCTGCGGGCCTGTGGCACGCCGCGGGAGCTGTACCGGGCGCCGGCCGACGAGTTCACGGCGTCCTTCGTGGGTGGTGCGAATCTGGTACCGGTGACCGTGGGCTCCGGGGGAGTCGCGTTCGCGGGCACGGAACTGAAGGTCGACACGGCGGGCGCCGCCGCGGGAGCGCGGGCCACGCTGTGTGTACGGCCGCATCTGGTCGGGCTGGGCGAGGGCCCCAATCAACTCGTCGGTGCCGTACGGGAGATCCAGTGGCGCGGCGCCACGCACCGGCTGTACGTCGAGGTCGACGGGCATTGCGTCATGGCGGACGTGCGCGAGCTGAAGGATCCGCCCCGGCACGGAGAGACCGTGACCCTGCACTTCGCCCCCGAGGACGCGGTGTTGCTGCCCGCGGAGGCCGGCCATGAGTAGGCGGCTGCTGTGGGCCCTTCCTCCCGTGGCGCTCCTCGCCCTCCTCTTCCTCTACCTCCTCGCCCTCGTCGTCCGGCAGTCCTTCCAGCCGGACAGCGGAGGCGCCTCCCTCCAGCCGTACGCCGACGTGTTCGCCGCCGGGTGCCTGGTCCTCGGGTTCCTGCTGTCGTTGGTCATCTCGTTCGTGCCGTTCCCCGGGGCGAAGGGGGTGGCCCGGTTCATCGACGTGTACCTGTCCTTCCCGTCCTTCCTCATCACGCTGGCACTGCTGTTCATCTACGGCACGACAGGGATCATCGGCTCCTTCCAGTTCCTCACCACGCCCTGGGGTGTGCTGCTGGCCGAGGTCACCTACTTCACGCCGTTCGTGATGCGGCCGCTGCTCGCCGCCTTCTCGCAGCTCGACACTGCGCAGCTGGAGGCGGCCGGTTCGCTGGGAGCGCGGGCGCCCCGGATCGTGCGCCGGATCGTCCTGCCGGAGGCGCAGCCCGCGCTCGCGGCCGGCGGGAGCCTGGGCCAGCTGCTCGTCGCCAACGGCGATGTGCAGATGAACTACGCCCAGTCCAAGGACATGCCGGGCCTCGGCATCTGGTTCCCGGCCGTCACCAAGGCCCCGCACAGCGAGAACGGCAAGAAGCTGCTCGACTTCATGCTCGCGCGAAAGCAGCGGCAGGAGGTCAGCGAGATCGGCGGCGGCTTCGCCGCCCGCCAGGACGTCAAGGCCACCGACGCCAACGCCATCGCCCTCACCAGGCTGATGGACGGCGTGGAGATCTTCGAGCCGGACTGGAACGACATCGACAAGAACCTCGCGTCGTACGTGGAGGACTGGAAGTCGGCCACCGGAAGCTGAGCCGACCGGTCGCCGTACGGCCGGGTCAAGATCAGGCCGCGCTGATTAGGCTGGGGGCGTCGGTACGCCGTGGTTCCGGCGTCCCCCGCTCTTCTTGACCGTACGCACGCCAGGAGACGCACAACATGGCAGACCGCAAGCCGATCGAGTCGTGGCTCACCGACATGGACGGTGTCCTGATCCACGAGGGTGTTCCGATCCCCGGCGCCGACGCCTTCCTGAAGAAGCTGCGCGAGTCCGGGCGGCCCTTCCTGGTGCTCACCAACAACTCCATCTACACCGCCCGGGACCTGCACGCGCGGCTGCGCCGCATGGGCCTGGACGTGCCGGAGAAGAACATCTGGACCTCCGCCCTGGCCACCGCCCAGTTCCTCGACGACCAGCGGCCCGGCGGCAGCGCCTATGTCATCGGCGAGGCCGGTCTGACCACGGCGCTGCACGACATCGGCTACATCCTCACCGACCACGCCCCCGACTTCGTCATCCTCGGCGAGACCCGCACCTACTCCTTCGAGGCCCTGACCAAGGCCGTGCGGCTGATCAACGACGGCGCCCGGTTCATCGCCACCAACCCGGACAACGTCGGCCCCTCCACCGAGGGCGACCTGCCCGCCACCGGCTCGGTCGCCGCCCTGATCACCGCCGCGACCGGCAAGAAGCCGTACTTCGTGGGCAAGCCCAACCCGCTGATGATGCGCGCCGGGCTCAACGCCATCGGGGCCCACTCCGAGAACTCCGCGATGATCGGCGACCGCATGGACACCGACGTCCTCGCGGGCCTGGAGGCCGGGATGCGCACCTTCCTGGTGCTGTCCGGCGTCACCCAGCCCGACGACGTCGACCGCTATCCCTTCCGCCCCTCGCAGGTCGTCGACTCCATCGCGGACCTGGTCGACCTCGTCTGAGCTGCCGCCAAACGGGTCTGACCTGGGGTTTTCAAACCTTCATCCACCCGTTCGGAGCAATCGGGCGCCTCCCGAGGATGCGGAGGCGCCCGGCGCGGGGGAGCCTCCTGGTAACTGGAGGTTCACGATGGGCTCACTACGCCTCACTCTCTGTACGGGAATCCTGGCCGTCGCCGCGTTCGCCCCGGCGGCCCACGCGGCCGACGGAGGCTCGGTCTCCGTGACGCCCGCGGCCCCCGCACCCGGCACCGACGTCTCCGTGCGGGTGCACGGCTGCTCCGGGCGGCAGGGCACCGCCGTCTCGGACGCGTTCGTCGCCGACGCGCAGCTGACCGGCAGCCAGGGCACCCTGTCCGGCGAGACCCGCGTCCGCTCCTCCCTCAGGGCGGGCGCCTACGACGTCAGGATCACCTGCGCCGACTTCGTGATCAGCGGCAGGATCACGGTGGTCGACAGGGGGACGGCGCCGGGGACGGCGCCCAACCAGGCAGTCGGACCGTTCCAGGACCCCGGCCGCCTGTTCGGTGGGGCCCCCTCGCCCGTCGCCCCCGTCCCCGCGGGCGGCGGCGGCACCGCTCACTTCGCCACGGTGGCCACCACCGACTCCGGCCCCGACACCGGCCAGGCGGTGACCGGCCTGGCCCTCGCGGGCATCGCGGCGGTCGCCGTCGGGCTCCGTACCCGCCGCGGCCGCGGCACCCGCTGAGCGCGGCCCATGTCCGACGACCACGGGCGCACCACCGGCACCGACCGGCTCATCACCTGGCTGACCTGGGCGGTGCTGCTGTTCGGGCTGTGGCTGTGGGGGCGCGGGCTGACCGGCGTACCGCACACCGCGGACGGCCCCGCCACCGGGAACCTGTTCGGCCTCGCACCCGCGCAGGCCGCCCGGCTGCCCAGCCCGGCCACGCCACTCGCGGCGGGCGCCGTGCCCCAGCGCGTCGACATCCCCCAACTGGGCGTCCAAGCGCCGGTGGTGAGCCGGGGACTGGACGCCCGGGGTGCCGTCGACCCGCCCCCGTTCGACCAGCCGGGCGTCGTCGGCTGGTACGGCGCCGGTACCACACCCGGCGCCAGCGGTGCGGCGCTCCTGGTCGGGCACGTCGACACGGAGACCCGGCCCGCGGTCTTCTACCGGCTCAGCACCCTCAAGCCCGGCGAGACGGTCCGGGTGGTCCGCTCGGACGGCAAGGTCGCCCAGTTCGTCATCGACGACGTCCGCGTGCTGCCCCGCGCCGGCTTCGACGCCCGCCAGGCCTACGGCCCCCACCGGCCGGGTCGCGCCGAGCTGCGCCTGATCACCTGCGGCGGCCCCTTCGACCGCGCCGCCCACAGCTACACGGCCAACGTCGTGGTCTCCGCGTACCTCACCGGAACCGCCGGCTGACCCCCGTACGTCCGGTCCCGTACGCCCCGCCGCGCGACCTCGCGACCTCGTGACGGACCGGGCGGATATGCCACGATTGGACACCCGGACCAGTGCGCCCAGGGGGGAATCGCATGTACGACAGCAGGGGGGCCCGTTCTTCCGCGCGGGCGTCGGCGGCGGCGGTGCTGGGGGCGGCGCTGCTGCTCGCCGGATGCTCCTCCGGCGGCGGGGACAAGAACGGCGACCCGGGGGCCCGGATCACCCAACAGCCCAAGGCCGCCGATCCGTTCTGGGTGAACCCGGACGGCACCGCGGCCCGTCAGCTCGCCGCCTACGAGAAGTCCGGCAAGACGGCCGAGGCCGCGCAGATCCGCAAGATCGCCGAGCAGCCGGTGGGGGAGTGGATCGGCCCGGAGAATCCGGAGAAGGAGGCGCGAGGCTTCACCGAGGCCGCCGCGAAGTCCGACCGCACGGCCCTGCTCGTCCTCTACGACATCCCGCACCGCGACTGCGGCCAGTACTCCCAGGGCGGCGCCGCCGACGGCAACGCCTACCGCGCCTGGATCGACGCCGTGGCCCGGGGCATCGAGGACCGTCCCGCCATCGTGATCCTGGAACCGGACGCCGTGCTCCACCTCGTGGACGGCTGCACCCCGGCCCAGTTCCACGAGGAGCGCTACGACCTTCTCAAGGGCGCGATCGCGAGGCTCAAGTCGCTGAAGAACACCAAGGTCTACCTGGACGCGGGCAACGCCGGCTGGGGCCGCCCCGACCAGATCTTCCAGCCCCTCCAGCAGGCCGGCATCGACCAGGCCGACGGCTTCTCCGTCAACGTCTCCAACTTCTACTCCACCCAGGACTCCATTGCCTACGGCAAGCAGCTCTCGGCGAAGGTCGGCAACAAGCACTTCGTCATCGACACGAGCCGCAACGGCAACGGCCCCTACACGTCCGGCGACCCGGCCCAGCGCTGGTGCAACCCGCCGGGCCGGGCCCTGGGCGAGACCCCGACGACGAAGACCGCCGACCCCCTGGTGGACGCCTATCTGTGGGTCAAGCGGCCGGGGGAGTCGGACGGGCAGTGCAAGGGGGGTCCCAAGGCGGGGGACTGGTGGGCGACGTACGCTCTCGGACTCGCCGAGAACAGCAAGTGACCCCTACGGAACCCTCACCCACTGCGCCTTGCTCGGCGTCCCCTGGTCATCGTCCACGAACAACATGTACCAACCGGAGGTGACCAGGTTCCGGTTCTCCGGGACCGTCACCGTGATCCTGTTCCCGGACGTCTTGAAGTCCAGGGCGACGGACCGCTGGTCGACGTCCGTCACGTGCGTCGACGCACTCGGCCGGATCAACCGCACCTTCTTGATGCCGGCCGCGTGATCCGACGTGAACGTCCCCGAGGCGCCGCGGGCGATCGTCTGCGGGCCACCGCTCAGCGTCGGCCGCGAGTCCCGGTACAGATACGGCGGTGTGTAGATCTCGATCCGCTGCTCGAACTTCCCCGGCCTGGTGTTCGCCTTGTCGCCGTACAGCGAGTCGGAGCCGAAGAACATCACCCGGCCGTCCGGCAGCAGGATCGACCCGGAGTGGTAGTTCCGCCCCACCAGCGGATCCGCGACCCGGGTGAAGCTGTTGCTGTCGGGGTGGTACAGCCGCGCCTGCAGGATGTTGGAGTCGCCGCGACCCCGGTAGTCCTCGGAGCCGCCGGAGACCAGCACCGTGTCGTCGGGCAGGACCGAGGACTGCGGATAGCGGGTGCCCTTCTCCAGCTCGGGACCGTCCACGAAGTGCGGGTTCTGCGCCTTCAGGTCGATCAGCCGGGTCTTCCTGCTGGACAGCTTCGACTCACCGACGCCGCCACCGCCGATCACCATGAACCTCTCGTTCTGCGCCGGAGGCAGCAGCACGGTCCCTGAGGTCTCCATCATGTTCGGGTCGCTCAGCCCGGGGAGCCTGCTGAACTTGTTGGTGTCGACGTCCCAGATGCCGGGGTCCCGGCCGACGTTGTCCGGGCCGTACCCCGCGTTCGAACCCGAGTAGAAGATCTTCCCGTTCTGCGTCAGGAACAGCGCCGGATACGTCGGGAACTGCCGGACCGTCTTCGTGTACGTCCACTTCTTCGTCTTCGGGTCGAAGACCTCGTTCTTGCCCGGCACCAGCTGACCGATGTCGTCCAGGCCGGAGACGCTGAGGATCCTGCCGTCCGACAGGGTGGTGAGCGTCGGGTACCAGCGGGCCTCGTTCATCGGGTCGACCTTGATGTACCGCTCGGCGACCGGATCGAACTCGTAGGCGTCCTTGATTCCCTCGAAGTCCTTCTTGTCGAGGGCGAGCTTCTGCGCGATGCCATAGGTGTTGCGCGCGTCGGTGCCGGTCAGGCCCTGGATCCGGTAGTTGTCCTGGGTGCCGGTCTCGTACTGGGCGCCCTCCTGCGGCGCCTCGACGTAGACACGGCCGTAACCGGGGTTGTTCCGCAGCCACTTGCCGGTTTTGTCGAAGACCTTGGTGGCGCGCGGGATCAGCACCGGGTCCTGGGAGACGAACGTCCTGCCGTTCTGCTTGCCGGTGAACCTGGTGCCCGCGGGCAGGGTGATCGGCTTGTCCGGGTTCTCGTTGTAGAGAATCATGACGCCGCCGGCCTTCTTGACGTCACCCTTGAGCTTCTCGTACCGCTTGGTGCCGCCCGCGATCAGCAGATTGCCGTTGGCGAGCTGGGTGTGGCCGGTGCAGAACAGGTCGCTGGGCGTGGGGATCTTCTTGATCGTGCCCTTGACCGGGTCCCAGATCCGGGTGTCGAACTTCTTCTCGTTGAAGTTGTCCTGGTTGTTGCCCGAGCCGGCCACCAGCAGCACCTTGCCGGTGTGCAGGAGCGCCGCGTGGATGGTGTCCTGGCGGTACTCCGGCGGGAATTCGATGATGTCCCAGTGGCCGTTCTCGGCCTTGTACTCGGGTCTGTTGATCTTGTACTGGTGATACTGCGCGGTGCCGAAGCGGTAGAGCCACGGCCCGTTCATCCCGGCCAGCGCGAGTACCACCGCCGTACCGATCGCGAGCCTGCGGGCGCGACGGCGGCCGGCCTGGTCCTTCATTCCTTGCTTCCCCCAAGTCCGCCAAGGGCGATCTGCATGGTCTGCTCGTTCTCCCCGCTCCGGTCCGGGCCCCGGTCCCCTTGCTGCTCGCCGGCCGTCCAGGTGGGCCGCTTGAGCGGCGGATGGGCCGCGTACGGGGCGGGCACCGCGTCCCGCGGTTCGCCGGCCGCCGTGGCCGCCGCCGGCCTCGGCTTCTTCCGCTCCTGCCGCATCGTGTACCGCCAGGCGCAGATCGGCGAGGCGGTGATCAGCAGGGCGAAGGACGCCCAGGTGAGCATCGCGGGGTGGGAGTGCCCGAACACGAAGCCGGCGGCGAGCGAGCCGGCGAAGACCAGGATGAAGAACCAGTGCACCCGGAACGTCCCGAACAGCGTGTCGGGGCTCGCCGACTCGCCCTTCGGCGTCACCACGAACCTGCTCTTGCGGCGCAGTACGGCGTCCATCAGGGAGCGTGCGTAGATCGGCGCGGACAGGGCGGACATCACCATGCCCGCGACACCGCCGGAGCCCTCCGGCTCGTGCGGGGAGACATTGTGCCGCCGGTTCCAGATGTACAGCCCGATCTGGAGCGCGGAGGCGTTGCCGTACAGCATCAGCCACACGGTCGGGTCGATGTTCACGCCCGAGGCGCCCAGGCCCAGGAACAGGGCGCAACTCAGCGCCGCAAGGATCCAGTTGAGGGCGGACATCGGATAGAAGATGATCATCATCGTGTAGTTGAAGAGCTTGCCCGGCCCCAGCGTGAACAGGCCCTTCCAGTACTGCTTGAGGATCGTCTCGTACGTGCCCCGGGACCAGCGCAGCTGCTGGGTGAAGAAGTCCGTCCAGGCGTTCGGCCCCTCGCCGACCGCGAGCACGTCCGGGGTGTACACGGACTTCCACTTCCGGCCCGTGGCCGGGTTCTTGGCGCGGTGCATCTCGAAGCCCGTCGCCATGTCCTCGGTGATGGAGTCGTACAGGCCGCCGATCTGCTTGAGGGCGCTGATCCGCACCGCGTTGGACGTGCCGACGAACATCGGGGCGCCGTAGCGGTTGCCGGCGCGCTGGATCAGGGCGTGGAAGAGGAACTGCTGGGACTCGGCGGCCTTGGTGACGAAGGTGTCGTAGTTGCCGTACACCTGCGGGCCGATGACGAAGCCGACGTCCGGGTCGCGGAAGTAACCGAGCATCCGCTCCAGGTAGTTGGGCAGCGGAACGTGGTCGGTGTCGACCGAGGCGAAGAAGTCGTAGTCGTCGCCGTGTGCCGCCAGCCAGGCGTTGTAGTTGCCGTGCTTGGTCCTGGCGCGGTGCGGGCCCTTGGGCTGGTTCCACCGCTCGACGCCCTTGCGGGTGAAGTGGTGCACGCCGAGCCGGGCGCAGACCTCCTTGACGGCCGGGTCGTCGCCCTCGTCCAGCAACCACACGTGCAGCAGGCCCCGGTGACGGAGCTTCACCGCCGCCTCCAGGGTCTTCGTCACCATCTCCAGCGGCTCCTTGCCGGGCACGAAGGTGGTGATGAAGGCGACTTTGGTGCCGGTCTCCGGGATCACCGGGACCGGGTCGCGGGCGACGAGCGTGGCGTGCGCGTTGGACAGCACGTTCATGCAGCGGAAGAACTCGATCAGGCCGATCGAGACGAGCATGACGACGTCGAGCGCCGGCAGGAAGTCATGGGCGGGATAGTCCCGTTCGGTCCAGTGCTCGGGCTGCAGCAGCCAGAACAGCAGGACCAGGGAGAGGATCGGGGCCGCGCCCAGCATGAGCGCGGCGCGGATACGGTGCGGCTCCTGGGAGAGCAGCGACCGGTACTGCACCTTGTAGGGCTTGCCCGGGTCGGGCTGGGTGAGGGGGCCTGCGAGTCGGCTGTAGTGCTCGTAGTCGTATCTCGGCAGGCTCTTCCTTATCCGGCGGAACTGGCCCGTCCGGTGCCCGATCACCCTCAACTGCGTGGTCTGTGACGGATCGTCGTGAACGTGGCTCTGTCCGGCGCCCGTCGGCGTCGACGTCATGAGTCATTCCCCCCACACGCAGGTCACCGCGTGTTCTGTCGCTGTGGTGGCTCGCAGTCCCCACGTCTTCCCCACCCTGTAGACACGGGACGGCGACCTTCCGGTTGCACGATGCCCCCCTCGGCATCGGTTCATGGGCGGGCCCCTCCCCGCCGTCCGGCAACCGTTTGCTTCCCCCCAACTCCCGCCAAACGGCGGCAGCTTGGACACCCAGGGTTCTACGGCGCTCCGCATGATCGCAAGACGCGAAACATGGTGTTTACCGCTCAAACCCGTTCATTGTGGCGCGCGTGGGGCTCGGGAGGCGGGGGCGCGCCGGTGGTCTGTGGCGGCCGGGGCGCGCCGGTGGTCTCGGCGGGCCGTGGTGTGCCGGTGGTCTCGGGGGGCCGTGGTGTGCCGGTGGTGGAGAGGCGGACGCGGATGTTGCCGAAGTGATCTCTTATGGCCTCCTCCGCCCGCAGTGAGTCGCCGGACCGGACCGCGTCCAGGATCTCCCGGTGCTGCCGGCAGGTGACCCTGGGGTCCTGCGGCACGTCCACCAGATCCCGCTGCACCCGGTGGAAGGCGTCCCAGAACGCCTCCAGCACCTCGCTCAGCAGCACGTTGTCCAGCCCCCGGTAGAGGGTGGCGTGAAAGGCCCGGTCGGTCTCGGCGAGGCCCGCCCCCTCGGCGGCCTCCTGTTCCATACGGTCCACGAGGGCGTCCAGTTCAACGAGGTCCGCCTCGGGCAGCCGCCCGGCGAGCCGCGAGACCAGCCCGGTCTCCACGGCCTCGCGCAGCTCCAGCAGCTGCAGCAGGGAGTCCTCGCCGCGGTAGTGCCCGGCGACGGTGCGGAAGGCCAGGCCCTCGATCATGGGTGCGAAGGACATCGAGCCGACGTACGTCCCGAACCCGTGCCGGATCTCCACGATCCCCATCGCCTGCAACGCCTTCAGGGCCTCGCGCACCGAGTTCCGGCTCGCGCCGAGGTACTCCATCAGCTCGGGCTCGGTCGGCAGCGGGGCACCCGAGGGCAGCCGTCGGTCGACGATCAGCTTCTTGATCCGCTCCTGGAGGTCCCGGGCTGCCATGGCCAGAGGGTATCCGGCCAGTCGGGGGGAGGGCCCTGTTCCGCTTCTCGATACCGGTTCACTGTGACACGGGGGTGTGGGTGGCGGAGCCCCCACCGCGCGCGGCGCGGTCGCGCAATAACAGAGATGGCGAGCCAGGTCCGCGCATTTTGCGGACGTGGCTCGCCATCGTCATCGTGCGCCGCCAGGGACTCGAACCCCGGACCCGCTGATTAAGAGTCAGCTGCTCTAACCAACTGAGCTAGCGGCGCCTGCTGACGGAGACAACTCTACCTGACCTTGAGGGGTGCCTTTGACCACCCCCAGGTGATCGGTCGGCGGCCCGGAGGGGCGGGTACATCATTCGGACCGTCAAAGTGGCGATCTGCCGGACAGTTGGAAAACTGATCAATGTGCACACTCACGGACAAAGCCCATTCGAATGTGAGGTAGATCGCATGACGGCTCCGGCGTTCGAGGAAGTCGCCCCCGCCCGCGACTGCGACTGCCCCGGCTGCGTCCAGGGGCGGCGGGCCGGCCTCGGTCTGTTCTCCGGCCGCTCCGGCGCCCGCCCGGCGGCCTGCGGAATCGTGGCCGTGGCCGCCGCGTCCGCCGTCCTCGGCGCGGTCACCCCGGCGGCCGCCGTCGTCGCCCCCGGCACCCTCGCCGACGCGCGCGCCGACGCCGTCGGCGGCGGTGAGCCCGAGACCCCCCAGGGCGCCCAGGCTCCGCTGCACGGCCCCGAGGGCAAACCGGCGGGGCCGGGCACGGCCCGGATCCCCGCCACCACCCGGACCAAGATCATCAACCGGGCCAAGATCTGGGTGGCCGCGCAGGTGCCGTACAGCATGGACGACTACTGGGGCGACGGCTACCGGCAGGACTGCTCGGGCTTTGTGTCCATGGCCTGGGGTCTGCCGAGCAACGAGTGGACGGGCAGCCTCGACGAGTTCGGCGTGAAGATCACCAAGGAGGCGCTGGCACCCGGCGACATCCTGCTCTACCACAATCCCGACGACCCCGAGAAAGGCTCTCATGTGGTGATCTTCGGCGGCTGGACGGACTACACGCACACCTACTACACGGTCTACGAGCAGACACCCCCGCACGCCCGCCGGCAGACCACTCCGTATCCCTACTGGAGCCACGCCGACAAGTACGTCCCCTACCGCTACAAGGGCCTGAGCACCGGTACCGCGGGCGCGCCGCCGGCCGCGCTCAAGAAGAAGGTCCCCTATCCGGGCGCCGCCCACTTCGGCCCGGGCGCCGACAACGCGTACGTCACCCTGCTCGGCCGGATGCTGATCGCCAGGGGCGGCGCCCGGTACTACACCCGGGGCCCCGGTCCACGCTGGGGCGAGGCGGACCGGCGGGCGACCCGGGCCTTCCAGCTCGCCCAGGGCTGGACCGGCAGGAACGCCGACGGGCTGCCCGGCGCCCGCACCTGGAAACTGCTGGTCACCGGCAAGGGCAAGAACATCGCCCCGGCGGCGGCAGGATCGGGCCGGTCGGCCGCGCAGGGGGTGCCGGCCGTCCAGCGGGTGCCGGCCTCGCACGGGGTGCCCGGCTATCCGGGCCGGGGCTACTTCCGTCCGGGCGCGGAGAACGCGTACGTCACGCGGCTCGGCCGTCGGCTGGTGGAGAAAGGGTTCGGCAGGTTCTACGCCACCGGTCCCGGTCCACGCTGGGGCGAGGCGGACCGGCGCGCGGTGGAGGCCTTCCAGCGCACCCAGGGCTGGCGCGGCGGCGCGGCGGACGGCTACCCGGGACCGGAGACCTGGCGCCGGCTGTTCGCGTAGCCGGACCCCGACCACACGACGGGGCTCCGACCCGGCCGGCCCCGGCCCCAAGGCCCTGTCCAGCACACCATCCCTGTCCGCCACACCACCCCTGTTCATCACGCATCCACCCCAACCCCTGTTCATCCCCCTGTTCATCACGCGTCTGGCGCGGAGGCTGGAGACACGCATGAGTACGACCACATCACACACACCGCCCGAATCCGAGGGACTGGAGCCGGGCGAGCGCACGGACCGGCCGACCCAGAACGGGTCGGCCACGGAGATCCCCGTCCATCTGCTCTACCGCGACGACACCGAGCCGCTGGACCCGGTGAAGGTGCCGCTGAAGCCCGCCGTGGTGGCCCGTCGGCCGGACACCGGTGAGCAGCCGGACGCGGAACCCCCGGCGCCGGAGCGCCGTCGGCCGCGGCCGGAGATCGACCCGGAACTGGTGGAGCGCCCGGCGCGGGTGCTGCCGGGCGCGGCCGGTGCGCTGGCCGGGGTGTGCGGGATCACCGGCTGTCTGGCCACCTCCTGGTGGGCGGGGCAGCTCCCGCCGGCCGCGGTGGAGGTGCTGCGGCTGCCCGCGTCCCTGGGCGCGGGGCTCGGCCCGGCACAGTGGGCGGCGTACACCGGGGCCAGTGTGCTCGGGATCTTCGGCTTCGGCGGGCTGACCCGGGGGCGGACCGGGCGGGCCTGGGTGCTCGGCCTGTTCGGCCGTTACCGGGGGACGGTGCGGCGCACCGGGCTGCTCTGGGTGAACCCGCTGCTGCCGCGCCACCGGGTCGATGTGCGGCTGCGGCACTGGCGCAGCGAGCCGATGCCGGCGGCGGATCCCGACGGGGTGCCGCTCAAGGTGGCGGTGCTGGTGGTGTGGCGGATGCGGGACACCGCGCGGGCGACGCTCGGCGTCGAGGACCACGAGGCGTATCTGCGCGAGTGCGTGGAGGCGGCGCTGGCGCGGGTGCCGGTGGAGCCGGCGGGCGGCACGGACGGCGGGGTGACGGCGGCCGGGGACGAGCTGACCCGGCTGGTGGCGCAGGAGACCGAGCCGGTCGGCCTGGAGGTGTTCGCGGTGCAGCCGCTCCGGGTGGAGTACGTCCCGGAGGTCGCCGCCGCGATGCACCGGCGCTGGATCGCCCGGCTGGACGCCGGGCAGCGGGCCGGCATGCTCGACTCGGTGGTGGACTCGGTGGAGGACACGGTGACCCGGCTGACCGGGCGCGGTCTGGTCGAACTCGACGACTACGAGCGGAAGGTGCTGGTGCGGGATCTGACGGTCGCCTTCTGCGCGGGGCGCGGGGAACCGGCGTAGCCCGGCCTGCCGCACGGCCTCCGGCACGGGCCGCGATTGGTATGGACATGTTCAACTAACGGCAATAACCTGGCACTTGGTCTGGACCTACCTGCACAGCTCACCGAACTCCCCACGTTCTCCAGGAGCGGCAGTATGCACACCAGGACCAGGTTGTCCGCGGTCGTGCTGGGCGTGGTGACCGCCGGAGCGTTCGCGCTCTCCACCGGCGGCGCCAGCGGGCACGGCTACACCGACCTCCCGATCAGCAGGCAGAAGCTCTGCGCCAACGGCACGGTGACCGGCTGCGGCGACATCCAGTACGAGCCGCAGAGCGTCGAGGGCCCCAAGGGATTCCCGGCCGCGGGGCCCGCCGACGGCCAGATCTGCAACGGCGGGCTGAGCCGGTTCGCCCAGCTCAGCTCGCCGACCACCCCGTCCGGCGGGGCCTGGCCCACCACCAGGGTGACGGGCGGGCGGACGTACACCTTCCGCTGGCAGTTCACCGCCCAGCACGCCACGACGGACTTCAGGTACTTCGTCACCAGGCAGGGCTGGAACCAGAACCACGCCCTGTCCCGCTCGGACCTCAACCTCACCCCGTTCCTGACGGTCCCGTACGACGGCCGGCGCCCGCCGGCCACACTCAGCCACAGCGGCACCCTGCCGACCGGGCTGAGCGGGCACCAGGTCATCCTCGCGGTGTGGACGATCGCCGATACCGGCAACGCGTTCTACGCCTGCTCGGACGTCACCTTCTGAGGACCGTTCCGCCACAGCGCGGAAACTGAGGTTCCCTTGAGGCCGGCCGCCCCTACCACCGGGTAGGTTCCTCGCACGCCGATCGAGTGGAGCGGCGTACCGGACCTCGGGGGAACCTCATGTTCGAGATCTTCTTCTACGCCGTACCCACCGTCATGATCGCCGGCTTCGGGTACTCCGCCTTCCTGCTGATGCGCCGCGCCTGGCGGGTCGGCAGGACCTGGGCGCACGGCCTGACCGCCGAGGGGCGCTGTCTGCGGATGTACACGACGACCAGAGGGGGCGGCGGGGACACGTCCGTGCGGACGACCCTGCATCACGTCTACGAGTTCACCACCCGCGAGGGCCGCACGGTCCGCTTCGAGGAGGAGGGCGGCCCGGCGACCGTCGTGGAAGGCGACTTCGTCACCGTGCGGTACCTGCCGGAGCAGCCCCAGCGGGCCACCGCCCGCCCGCCGGCGCCCGCCAGGCTGGCCGTCGGCACCGGATTCGGGGTGGCCTTCCTCGGCGCGGCCATCACCTTCTGCGTCTTCTTCATCGCCACCGCCCACATGACGTTCTCCGAGTCCGGCGGCCTGATGCCGTAGCCGTCGGCATGTGCGGGTGGCGAAGCCCCCACCACGCGCGGCGCGGTCGCGCAATAACAGAGATGGCGAGCCAGGTCCGCGCATTTTGCGGACATGGCTCGCCATCGTCATCGTGCGCCGCCAGGGACTCGAACCCCGGACCCGCTGATTAAGAGTCAGCTGCTCTAACCAACTGAGCTAGCGGCGCATGACTCTCGCCCGCCGCGGTTTTGTCTCCCGCGGCTGGCGACGAAGAAAATACTACCTGGTCCTGAGGGGTGCTCGTGACCACCCTGTGGGGCCCCTAGAGCGCCAGGGACAGCAGCACCGGCGCCGCGTTCCGGTTCAGCGTGTCCGCCGCCTGCTTCAGGCGGTGGGCGTGCGCCACGGGAAGCGACAGCGCCAGGCAGCCCACGGAGGAACCCGCCGTGATCGGGACCGCCGCGCAGACCGTGCCGATCGCGTACTCCTGCAGGTCCAGGACCGGCACGGTCGGCGGCTGGGACTCCAGACGGGACAGCAGCAGCTTGTCGCTGGTGATGGTGCGCGAGGTGAGGCGGGCCATCTTGTGGCGGGAGAGATGGTCGCGGCGGGCGTTGTGGTCGAGCTGTGTGAGCAGGCTCTTGCCGACCGCCGTGGCGTGGGCGGAGTAGCGGAAGTCGACCCACTCGTTGACCGCCGGGGTGGTGGGCCCGGCGGCGTACTGGGTGACCTTGACCTCGCCGTCGACGTACCGGCTGATGTAGACCGCCGCGCCGACCGAGTCGCGCAGCCGGTCCAGGGTGTGCTGGAGCTTCTCGCGCACCGCCCGCTCCCGGTCGTGCGCGGAGGTGAGGCGGCGCAGGGTGTCGCCGGTGACGTACGCCCCGTCGGTGATCTGCTCGACATAGCCCTCCCGGCGCAGCATGCGCAGCAGGGCGGTGAGCCGCTCCGGGCCGAGGCCGGTGCGGTGGGCCAGTTCGGTGTCGGTGATGCCGGCGGAGTGGCGGGCGACGGTCTCCAGCACGCGCAGGGCGTCCTGGGCCGAGTGGTACGGGGCGGTCGGCTCGTTCATCAGCGCCACGGTGTTCCCCCTGCGCTCGCTCGCCTGTGTGTGCCGCGAGATCCGGTCGGCGGATCGCTACCACGATAACGGGCAAACCCGCTGCAGGGAGAGGGGGTTGGCGAGATTCTTCCGCCCGCCGGACCCCTCCCAACTGCGGCGCAGACCCTCTGGCATATGCCAAAGTCAAGACCCAGCGGTTGGACCTCGGCATCTTCCGGATCCACGCGCCGTGGTCACAGCACCGCGCTGAGGAATTCCCGGGTGCGGTCCTGCTCCGGCTCGGAGAAGATCTTCTCCGGGGAACCCGATTCGATCACCTGGCCGCCGTCGAACATCAGCACCCGGTCGGAGATGTCGCGGGCGAAACCCATCTCGTGGGTCACGCAGAGCATGGTGATGTCGGTGCTGCGGGCGATGTCCCTGAGCACGTCGAGGACGCCCGCGACCAGCTCCGGGTCGAGCGCGGAGGTCACCTCGTCCAGCAGCAGCACCTGCGGCCGCATCGCCAGCGCCCGGGCGATCGCCACCCGCTGCTGCTGTCCGCCGGAGAGCCGGGTCGGCTTCGCGTCGCACTTGTCGGTCAGCCCCACCAGCTCCAGCAGCTCCCGGGCGCGCTCCTCGGCCTCGTCCCTGGACATGCCGAGAACCTGCACCGGCGCCTCGGTGATGTTCCGCAGCACGCTCATGTTGGGGAACAGGTTGAACTGCTGGAACACCATTCCGATCTTCTTGCGGACCTCCCGGACCTGCTTCTCCGGCGCCGGGAACAGCTGCTCCCCGTCGACGGTGATCGTGCCCTCGTCCGGCTTGGTGAGGGTCATCAGAAGTCTGAGGATCGTGGTCTTGCCGGATCCGGACGGGCCGATCAGGGTCACGTGCCGGCCGGCGTCGACGGAGAAGTCCAGCCGGTCGAGCACGGTGTTGGCGCCGAAGCGCTTGGTGACGTTCTCCAGACGGATCAGCTCGGTGGGCTGGGCGTCGGTACGGGAGGGCTGCGGACGGGTCTCAACGGACAAGGCGTCGCTCCAGGGCTCGCAGGAGTAGGGAGGCCAGGTAGGAGATGAGGATGAAGGCCACACCGATCACGGTGACCGGCTCGGTGAACTGGAAGTGCTGCTGGGAGAAGAGCCGGGCCTGGCCGAGCATCTCCAGTACGGTGATCGTCATCAGCATCGGCGTGTCCTTGAGCATGGAGATCACGTAGTTGCCGAGCGCGGGCACCACCCGGCGGATCGCCTGCGGCAGGATCACCGCGGTCCAGGTCCGCCGCCGGGGCAGGTTCAGCGCGGTCGCTGCCTCCCACTGGCCGGCGGGCACCGCCTCGATACCGGCCCGGTAGACCTGCATGGTGTACGTCGAGTAGTGCAGGCCGATCGCGAAGACACCGGTGGTCAGCGCGGAGAAGGTCACATTCCACTCGGGCAGCACGTAGAACAGGAAGAACAGCTGCACCAGCAGCGGGGTGTTGCGCACGAACTCCGTGACCACCCCGACCGGCCAGCGCACCCAGCGGCTCGGCGTCCGCATCAGCAGCGTCCACACCAGGCCCAGGCTGAAGGACACCAGCGAACCGAGGGCCAGGGCCTCCAGGGTGACCCGCAGCCCGTCCCAGAAGTGCGGCATGAACCCGCTCACCGCGTTCCAGTCCCACTTCATGCGACGCGACCCCCCACTCCGGTCGTCTGCGCGTGTTTCAGCTCACGCGCCGCCGAGAAGGTCCCGGCGTCCTTGCCGATCCCCGCCTTCAGCCGCTTCTCCAGGGAGCGCATCAGCCGCGTGATCAGGAAGGCGATCACGAAGTAGATCAGCAGCACATACGTGTAGATCTCCGCGCTCTGCTGCAGCGCCAGCCGGACCAGGTTCGCGCTGAACGTCAGATCGCCCATGCCCATCACCGACACGAGCGCGGTGCCCTTGAGCAGCTCGACCAGCAGATTGCAGAAGGACGGGATCATCTCCGGCACGGCCTGCGGCAGCAGAACGAGCCGCAGCCGCTGGGCCGGGGTGAAGCTGAGCGCGATACCGCCCTCCTGCTGCGCCGGATCGACCGACTGCAGCGCGCCGCGCACGATCTCCGAGCCGTACGCGCCGTACGTCAGGCCGAGCGCCAGCGTGCCCGCCCACATCGGCACCAGCTGCCAGCCGAAGGCGACCGGCAGCACGAAGAACACCCAGAAGATCATCACCAGCGCCGAGGTGCCGCGGAACACCTCGGTGTAGAAGCCGGCTATGAAGCGCACGATCCACAGCCGGTGCGTGCGCGCGATGCCCACGACGAAGGACACCGCGGCAGCCAGCAGCGCGCTGAACACCAGCAGCTGGATGGTGGTCCAGACGCCCTTGAGTACGAGTTCCCACAGTCCCGAGGTCATCCGCCGCACAGCTCCTTCGCGGTGAGGTCGGTCATCTCGGCCCTGGTGAAACCGAACGGCCGCAGGATCCGGAACAACTCCCCGCTCTTCTTCAGCTTCCGCAGCTCGACGTTGAACGCGTCGCGCAGCTTCGTCTCGGTCGGCCGGAACGCGAACGCGCCGCCGTCGACGTGCGGTTTGCCCTTGACCAGCGGCGCGAACGGCTGGGTCGCCTCCGCCTTGCTCGACTTCTTCACCACCTCGCGGGTGGTGAGCGCCGTACCGGCGAAGACGTCGACGCGGCCCGCCTCGACGGCGTTCAGCCCGGCGACCTGGTCCGGGACGATCAGGATGTCGCTCTGCTTGTACCCGGCCCCGACCGCGTACTCGATCTCGGCGTATCCGGTGCCGGTGGCGAACTTGGCCTTCTTCGCGACGACGTCCTTGTAGGAGTGCAGCCCCAGCGGGTTGCCCTTGCGCACGATGAACGAGTCCAGCATCTGGTAGTCCGGATCGGCGAAGATCACCTGCTGGCAGCGCTCCGGATTGACGTACATCCCGGCCGCCACGACGTCGAACTGCTGCGAGTTCAGCCCCGGGATCAGCGAGCCGAACTCGGTGGGCACCGGCTGGACCTTGTCCACCCCGAGCCGCTTGAAGATCACCTTGGCCAGCTCGGGCGCCTCACCGGTGAGTTGCCCGTCCTTGTCGATGTACCCGAAGGGGACCTCACCGGCGATCCCGAGCCGTACGACGCCCTGCGCGCGGAGGCGGTCGAGCAGGTCGCCGCCCTCCTTGCCGGACGCCTCGGCCACCCGGGAGCAGCCCGCCGCGCCCAGCACACCGAGGGCGGCGAGGCCACCGAGCACCGAACGCCGGGTGTGCCCGGCGTGTCTGAGTTCCGACCGGAATGTGTGTACGTCGTTCCCAAGTGGTGGAGCCATGGCGGCGCGGCTACCCAAGCGCATCCGGGCTATGCACCCTTGTTCTCATGGCCGATCGATTCGTCACCGTCTCGCTCGAGAAGCGGGACGTGCACTGCACGGCACGACTGCTGGCCGACCGCGCACCCCTGACCTGCGCGGCGGTATGGGACGCGCTCCCGCTCGCGGGTGACGTCTATCACGCCAAATACGCGCGCAACGAGATCTACGCCCTCTTCCCGCCGTTCGCCTCCACGGAACCCCCACTGGAGAACCCGACGGTCACCCCGATTCCCGGCGACCTCTGTTACTTCTCCTTCGCCGGCACCGAACTGGGCACCCGGGCCTACGGCTACGACCGCGAGGTCCGCCCCGGCACCACGGTGGTCGACCTGGCCCTGTTCTACGAGCGCAACAACCTGCTGCTCAACGGTGACGTGGGGTGGGTGCCGGGGATCGTGTGGGGACAGGTGGTGGAGGGGCTGGAGGCAATGGCCGAGGCCTGCAACGACCTGTGGCGCAGCGGGGCGGCCGGGGAGACGCTCGGTTTCCGTCGGGCGTGAGGCCCGCCCGGCTACCGGACGGCGGTGACCGTGGGCGCCGATGCCGCCTCGGCCTCGTACAGCGCGTGCGCGGCCCGCAGCACCAGGTCGTCCCGGTGCCGGGCGGCGACGAGCTGGAGGCCCACCGGGAGACCGTCCGCGTCCGTGCCCACCGGGACGGTCGCCGCGGGCTGCTGGGTGAGGTTGAACGGGTAGGTGAAGGGCGTCCAGCCCGTCCAGCGGTGGTGAGCCGAGCCCCTGGGCACCTCCACGCCCGCCTCGAACGCCGTCAGCGGCAGGGTCGGGGTGACCAGGAGGTCGTAGCGCTCGTGGAAGCGGCCCATGCGCCGGCCGAGGTCCATACGGACGTCGACCGCGGCCAGATAGTCCAGCGCGCTGTAGCGGGCGCCCCGTACGCAGATCTCCCGCAGGCCGGGGTCCAGCAGCTGCCGCTTGCGCGGGGAGAACCGCTCGGTGAGCCGGGCCGCGCCGCTGAACCACAGGGTGTGGAAGGCCTCCACCGGCTCGCTGAAGTCCGGGTCGGTCTCCTCGACGTACGCGCCGAGTTCGGCGAGGGTGGCCACCGTCCGCCGTACCGCCGCCGCGACCGCCGGCTGGACCGCGACCTGCCCGCCGAGGCAGGGGGAGTACGCCACCCGGAGGCCGTGCACGCCTTCCTTCAGGTGTTCGGTGAAGGAGCCCGGCGCGGGCGGCAGGGCCGACCAGTCGCGTGGGTCGGGCGCGCCGATGACGTCGAGCAGCAGGGCCGCGTCCGCCGCGTCCCGGGTCATCGGACCCGTGTGCGACAGCGTGCCGAACGCGCTCGCCGGATACAGGGGCACCCTGCCGTACGTCGGCTTCAGCCCGAAGATGCCGCAGAACGCGGCCGGGATACGGATGCTGCCTCCGCCGTCCGTGCCCAGCGACAGCGGGCCCGCGCCGAGCGCCACGGCCGCCGCGCTGCCCCCGCTGGAGCCGCCGGCGGTGCGGGACTGGTCGTGCGGGTTGCGGGTGATCCCGGACAGCGGGGAGTCCGTCACGCCCTTCCAGCCGAACTCGGGGGTCGTCGTCTTGCCCAGGAACACCGCGCCGTGCTCGCGGAGCCGGGCCACCGAGGGGGCGTCCTCCTCCCAACTGCCCTGCTCGGAGATCGTCCTGGAGCCGCGCAGGGTCGGGTGGCCGCGCAGCAGGAGGATGTCCTTCACCGTCACCGGCACCCCGTCGAGCAGCCCGGCCGGCTCACCGCGCCGCCAGCGCTCCTCCGACTCCCGGGCCCGGGCGAGTGCGTCCTCCTCGGTGAGGCGTACGAACGCGTTCACCTCCGGCTGGATCCGGCGCGCCCGCTCCAGGGCCTGTCCGGTCGCCTCCACGGGGCTGAACTCGCCCTTGCGGTAACCGTCGAGGAGCTGGACGGCGGTGAGGTCGGTGAGCTGCATGCACCCTCCAAGGATCCGGGCGGTCAGTGACCGGGGACGTATCCGCGTTTCTTGTCGACCACGTTGACCAGTGATCTGCCCGCCGCCCACCGCTCGTACAACTCCACGAACTGCGCGCCCAGTTCGTCCCGCCAGCCGACCGTGTCCCCGCTCATGTGGGGGGAGACGATCAGCCCCGGCAGCCCCCACAGCGAGCTGTCCGGCGGGAGGGGTTCGGCGGTGAAGACGTCCAGCGCGGCGCCCGCGATCCAGCGCCGGGTCAGGGCGTGGGCGAGGGCGTCCTCGTCGACGAGCTGACCGCGGCCGACGTTCACGAAGAAGGCCGAGGGCTGCATCACGCCGAAGCGGTGGCCGTCGAACATGCCGTACGTCTCCTCGGTGAGCGGCGCCGCCGCGATCACCCAGTCCGCGCGGGAGATCAGCCGGTCCAGGTCGGCCGGGCCGTGGATGCCGGTCCGCGGCACCCGCCCGACCAGCGCCGTCGTCACGCCGAGGGCCTTCAGGGTGCGTACGATCGCCCGGCCGATCGGGCCCGAGCCGACCACGCACGCGCGCGTGCCCGCCACCCGCCGGCCCTCCCGGTGCCGCCAGGTCCGCTCCCGCTGGTACTCCAGCGTGCGCGGCAGATCCTTGGCGACCGCCAGTACCAGGGCCGCCACGTACTCGGCGATCGGCTGGTCGAAGATCCCGCGCGCGTTCGTGACCACAGTGTCGGAGGCCGCCAGCTCCGGGCCCAGCAGATGGTCCACGCCCGCGCTCGCCGTGTGCACCCAGCGCGGGCGGGGCCCCTCCCCGGGCCAGGCCTCGCGCACCGCGTGCGAGGTGAAGTCCCAGACCAGGAGCACGTCCGCCTGCGGCAGCCGCTCGGCCAGCCGGGCCGCGTCCGTGTGCACGATCCGGGCGCGGCCGGTCAGCCGGCCGAGGCGCGGCGGCGGGTCGGCGTCCAGCACCAGGAGGGTCGGGAGGGTCGTCATACGGGGCGGCTCCGAGCGTCTGACGTGCGCGGACCACGGGAGTCCGACGAGCGCGGATCGAGCGTCTGACATGCGCGGATTAACCGCGGATTGACCACGCTCGCACCCGAACCTACCTTCGTCAACACGGGCGCATTCGCGATCCGTTGCCCACTCGTCTCCCAGCGTGAGGCCGGTGCCAGCGATGCACGTCTCCTTTCTCGGCGGCCCCCGCCCCCAGCGCGGGGTGGGCGTGGTGGCCCCCTTCGACTTCGCCCTGGATCGCGAGCTGTGGCGCTGGGTGCCCGACGACGTGTCGCTGCATCTGACCCGGACCCCGTTCGTGCCGGTCGAGGTGAGCCTGGACCTGGCCCGGCTGGTGAGTGAGCACGAGACCCTCGGCGACGCCGTGCGCGCGCTGACCGCCGTCGCGCCCGAGGCCGTCGCCTACGCCTGCGCCTCCGGCAGCTTCGTCGGCGGGATCGCCGGGGAGCGGGCGATGTGCGCGGCGATGAGCCTCGCGGGCGCGCCGCCCTCCGTGACCACGTCCGGCGCGCTGCTCCAGGCGCTGGAGGAGCTGCGTGTCCGGCGCGTCGCGCTGGTCACGCCGTACACCGTGTCGGTGACCCGGGCACTGGAGGACTTCGTCGCCGAGGCCGGCGTCCAGGTCACCGGGTGCGCCTTCATGGGCCTGACCCGGCACATCTGGCGGGTGCCGTACCGGGACGTCGTCGCCATGGCCCGGCAGGCGGTCCGCCCCGGCACCGCCGACGCGCTCTTCATCTCCTGCACCAACCTGCCGACGTACGACGTGATCCCCCAGCTGGAGGCCGAGCTGCGCATTCCCGTGCTGTCTGCCAACCAGGTCACGATGTGGGCTGCGCTGCGCCGACTGGGTACCCGAGCCGTGGGGCCGTACCAGGCGCTGCTGGACGAGTCGGCGCGCGCCTGGCCCTCCGCACTGCCGGAAGACACGCCGGAAGAGACGCAGGAAGGCTGGACATGACCGCACTCGGATTCCTCTACCCGGGCCATTCCGCCGAGGACGACTATCCGCGCATAGAGCAGCTCCTGGGCAGCGACATCCGGGTGGACCTGGTCCACACCGACATCGGCGAGGACGCGCACCGGGTGGCGGCGCTGCGCGAGATGGGGTCCACCGAGCGGCTCAGGGCGGGCATGGAGAGCCTGCGGCTCGCCGGGGCCGAGACGGTGGTCTGGGCGTGCACCAGCGGTGGCTTCGTGCACGGCTGGGAGGGCGCCCAGGACCAGGTGCGCACGCTCGCCCGGCTGGCCGGGATGCCCGCGTCCTCGACGTCCTTCGCCTTCGTGCACGCGGCCCGGGAGATCGGGGTGCGGCGGGTCGCGGTCGGCGCGACCTACCCGGACGACATCGCCGCGCTGTTCGCGGACTTCCTGCGGTCCGGCGGGCTGGAGGTGGCCGGGGTCCGGTCCTCCGGGATCATCACGGCGGCCGAGGTCGGCACGTGGGGCGAGGAGGACGTGCTGACGCTGGCCCGGGCGGCCGACGTCCCGGACGCGGAGGCGGTCCTGCTGCCGGACACGGCCCTGCACACGGCCGCGCATCTGTCGCTGCTGGAGAAGGCGCTGTCCAAGCCCGTGCTCACCGCGAACCAGGTGACGGTGTGGGAGGGGCTGCGGCTGGCCGACCGGCGAGTGAACGCGCCCACACTCGGGACGCTGTTCACGAGGGAACCGATCGTGCAGGTCTGACCCGGGCGGCACGAACCCCGGAATAAACGGAGACTGCCTCCTGTTAAGCCGCCCAGGACAGCGCACGCCACAAACAGGAGGCCCACACGTGTCGGCAGACGAGGCAGACGAGATCCGGGGAACGACGCACGGCACCGCCCCCGTCCCCCTGTCCGTACTGGACCTGGTGACCGTCGGCGCGGGCAGCACCGCCTCCGACGCCCTGCGCACCAGCGTGGCGCTGTCCCGGTTCGCCGAGGCCCGCGGCTTCCACCGGTACTGGGTCGCCGAGCACCACTCCATGCCCGGTGTCGCCTCCTCCTCGCCCGCCGTGATCCTCGCCCACCTGGCCGCCCACACCGAGCGCATCCGGCTCGGCTCGGGCGGCGTCATGCTGCCCAACCACGCGCCCCTGGTCATCGCCGAGCAGTTCGGCACCCTGGAAGCGCTGGCCCCGGGCCGCATCGACCTCGGCCTCGGGCGCGCCCCCGGCACCGACGGCGCCACGGCCGCGGCCCTGCGCCGCAGCGACACCCTGAACGAGGGCGCCGACGACTTCCCGGAGCAGTTCGCCGAGCTCACCCGCTTCCTCGACGACGACTTCCCCGACGGGCACCCGTACCGCCGTATCCACGCGATCCCGGGGCCCGTCCAGGCCACCGCCCCCGGCGGCGTCCAGTCCCCGCACCGCCCGCCCGTCTGGCTGCTCGGCTCCTCCGGCTTCAGCGCCCGCCTCGCCGGTCTGCTGGGCCTGCCGTTCGCCTTCGCGCACCACTTCTCCGCGCAGAACACCATCCCGGCGCTCGACCTGTACCGGCAGACCTTCCGCCCCTCCGCGGTCCTCGACGAGCCCTACGCCTTGATCGGCGTCTCCACCCTCGCCACCGACGACGCGCGCGAGGCCCGCCGCCAGACCCGGGCGATGGCCCTCAACATGCTCCGGCTGCGCACCGGCCGGCCCGGCCTCTTCCCCGACCCGGACGAGGCCGAGCAGCACGAGTTCAGCCCCATGGAGGAGGAGTTCATCGCCTCCTGGACCTCCAACATCGTGCACGGCACCGCCGACGAGGTCCGCTCCGGCCTGGACGATCTGCACAAGCGCACCGGTGCCGACGAGCTGATGCTCGTCTCCCACGCCCATCGCGGCGAACTGCGTCTGCGCTCCTATGAGTTGATCGCGGACGCCTACGGCTTGCCGACCGCGTAGGTCTGCTCGCCGAGCAGCTCGGAGATACGATCCGGCGGCACCGGGCGGGAGTACAGCCAGCCCTGCCCGGTGTCGCAGCCGATGCGGCGCAGCCGGGTGGCCTGGGCCGAGGTCTCCACGCACTCGGCGGTGACGGTGATGCCGAGCCGGTGGGCGAGCTGGATCATCGCCTCGACGATGACCTCGTCGGCCGGGTTGGGGGCGATCGCGGTGTCCTTGTCGGCCTCGTACTGGAAGCCGCGTACGAAGGAACCGTCCAGTTTCAGAGTGGAGACCGGCAGGCGGCTGAGGTAGGCGAGGTTGGAGTAGCCGGTGCCGAAGTCGTCGATGGCGATGCGGACGCCCATGTCGCTGAGGGCCTGGAGTGCCTGCAGCGGGCGGCCGGCCGAGCCCATCACCGCCGACTCGGTCAGCTCCAACTGCAGCAGATGCGGGGCGAGTCCGGTCTCGGTGAGGATCTCCGCCACGTCGGAGACCAGGTCGGAGTCCCACACCTGGCGTACGGCCACGTTGACGCTGACGAAGATGGGCGGCTCCGCGGGATGGTCCAACTGCCAGCGGCGGGCCTGGCGACAGGCTGTGGCGAGCGCCCAGCGGCCGAGCTGCACGATCGAACCGTCCTCCTCGGCCAGTCCGATGAACCGATTCGGCGTCAGTGTGCCGAACTGAGGATGATTCCAGCGGATCAACGCCTCGACCCCGGACAGACGTCCGTCCTCCATCCCGACCAACGGCTGGTACTCCAGAGCGAATTCACCGCGCTCGATGGCCGGGCGCAGGGTGGACGACAGCGCCTGACGGGTCATCCGGTGCGCGTTGCGCTCGGGGTCGAACAGGGTCCAGCGGGCCTTGCCGTCGGCCTTCGCCCAGTACAGGGTCGTGTCCGCGGCCTGCATCAGACCGGTGGCGGTCGTGCCGGCGGCATGGCGTTCGACGACTCCGATGGAAGCGGTCAACGACAGCCGCTGGCCCGCCAGATCGAAGGGCTCCTCCAGGGACTTGAGCGCCGACTCGGCGAGATCGGCGAGCTGTTCGGTGCCGGTTGAGTCCTCCACGAGCAGCGCGAACTCGTCGCCGCCGAGCCGGGCCACCAGCGGGGTCACCGCGCGGGCGTAGCCGGCCTCGTCGGCCACCCGGGTCAGGCGCTCGGCGACGGCCGCGAGCAGCCGGTCGCCGACGCGGTGGCCGAGGGTGTCGTTGACCGCCTTGAAGCCGTCGAGGTCCAGATAGCACAGGCCGATCCGGCCGGTGCCGCTCTGCTCGTACGACTCCGCCTCCAGCGCGGCCGTCAGCCGCTCGAAGAACAGCGTGCGGTTGGGCAGCCGGGTCACCGGGTCGTGCATCTGCAAGTGCCGCAGCCGCGCCTGGAGTTCGCGGCGGGCGCTGATGTCGGCGACGGACAGCAGCACCCCGGGCTCGCCGCTCAGCGGCGCCACGGTCACCTGCACCCACACGGAGTGCCCCTCGGGGTGCTTCAGCCGGCGGGTGCAGCGCAGCTTCGCCTGCCGGCCGCGCAGGACCTCGCGGTAGGCGTGCCAGCTGCGGGCGTCCGAGGCCAGGTCGACGAGGTCGGCGGCGACCCGTCCGGTGAGTGTGTCCGGATCGGTGCCGAGCAGCTCGCCGAAGGCCGCGTTGGCGCCGGCGACGAGTCCGGCGCGGTCCACGACGGCCATGGCGAGCGGGGCGGCCGCGAAGACACGGTGGTAGGTAGTGTGGTCACTGTCTGTGACGGCTGACCGGTCGAGGTCTGCCGCGGGCGTCGGCCCTTCGGACGTTCCGCTCACCGCTCGCTCCTGCAGTGCACTCGATCGATGTCCGTGCCGGAAAGTGTGCCGATCATAGAGGCTGGCCCCGGGCCCTTCCAGCCACTCTCCAGTGTCCCGGACGGAGCACAGTTTCTGACAGATCGTTTCTGCCCGCACCTGGACGGGTTCTTGGGGTCCCCGACCAGTTGTGACGTTCCGTGAGTGTTTCGGGGTGTCGGGCGCCATGGTGCGCCGGCGCACCCCGGGGGCGCACTCACCCTTGTGGTGCAGACGAACAGGGCATATCCCAATGAATACCAGCAATCTGGATGCGGGTCCCCGCGAACGCGTCCGGAGGTCATGCCCGTGCCCAAGCTGCGCAGCACCGCCGCCGTGTGCACCACGCTGTCGGCGCTCGCCGCGACCTCGATCCTCGGTGGCCCGGCGGTCGCCGAGCCCTTCTCCACGACCCCCTGCGCCCTGCACCGGACCGACGCCCACCACTCCGAGGGCCTGGACACCTGGAACGCCGACTACGGACGTGCGGCCGGCGCGGAGGACGCCGTGCTGGTGTTCCTCTCCTTCCCGGACGCCACCCCGCGCACCAACCCCGCCGAGTTGACCGCCGACCACTTCCCGGCCACCAGCCGCTACTACCAGCAGGCCTCCTACGGCAGGTTCACCATCCGACCGCACCCGCTGAAGCACTGGCTGCGCATGCCCCGGCCGTCCACGGCGTACGCCATAAAGCGGGACTGGGACGAGGACGACCGGGCCGCCTATGTGCGGGACGCGTTCGCGGTGGCCGACAAGGAGGTCGACTTCTCCCGCTACCAGGTCGTGTACTTCGTCGCCGACCCGGACGCGCCCGGCGTCGACTCGGACGCCACGAAGGTCGTGAACCTCGACACGCCCGTCCACGTGGACGGCACGGACGTCCGGCGGGTCGTCACGGTCTTCGAGAAGCACCCGCCGGACCGTCTCGTTCTCGCCCACGAGACCGGCCATGTGTTCGACCTGCCCGATCTCTATCACCGCCCGGTCGACGGCAAGGGCGACTGGGACACCTTCGTCGGCGACTGGGACTTGATGGGCAGCCAGTTCGGGCTGTCGCCGGACCTGTTCGCCTGGCACAAGTGGAAGCTGGGCTGGCTGGATCCGCGCCAGGTGGTGTGCGTGCGCGGCGCGCGGCCGACCCGGCTGACCCTGGAGCCGCTGGAGGCCGGCCCCGGTCTCCCGGTGCTGGGCACGGCGGGCGCCGCGGCCTTCGGCCTCGGACACGGGGTGAAGCTGGCGATCGTGCGCACCGGACCGGACAGCGTTCTGGCCTTCGAGGCGCGCGGAGCGGCCGGCAACGACCGGGCCATCTGCCGGCAGGGTGTCCTGGTGTACCGGATCAGAAGCGGCACGGAGTCCGGCGGCGGCCCCGTGGAGGTCGTCGACGCCCACCCTCACACCGAGGCCTGCTGGGAGAACTCGGTCTACCCACCCCTCGCCGACGCCCCGGTCGCCCTGGGCGAGACCTTCACCGTGCCCGGCCAGGGCGTCAAGGTGGAGGTGGAGGGGAGAACGATGTCCGGCGCCTGGACGGTGCAGATCACCCCGGGCATCACCGGCTGACCTCCCGGCGCGGGCCGACGCGCTCCGGGTCCCCGGTCACCTGGATCGACGCGCTCGCGACCCACGCCCACCGGACCGACCTGGTGGGGGTGTGGGTGGCGAAGCCCCCACAACGCGCGGCGAAGCCACGCAACAAACAGAGATGGCGAGCCAGGTCCGCGCCCTCCGCGGACATGCCTCGCCATCGTCATCGTGCGCCGCCAGGGACTCGAACCCCGGACCCGCTGATTAAGAGTCAGCTGCTCTAACCAACTGAGCTAGCGGCGCCTGCTGACGTCGTAGACCTTAGCACCCTGGTCGGCGGGAGGAAAAATCGATATCCGCACTGCCGCGCGGGCCGCCCGCACGGCCGCCCAGAGGACCACCTCCGGCCCCGGCAGCCAGGGATGACGCGTGTCCGGGGCGACCAGCCAGCGGGAGTCGCCGGGGGCGTCGGAGCCGGCCGGCGCCGGGACGGTCACGGCGTCGCCCGTGCCGTGACACAGCAGCGGCGGCACCGCCTCCGTACGGTTCGATCCCCACTCCTCCCACGCCAGCAGCGAGGGCAGCCGCTGGGCCGTGCCCGGCGCGGCGAACAGCAGCACACGGCCCCGGAACATCGCGACCGGGCCCGAGCCGGGGCCGTCGTCCCACAACCGGTCCAGCATCCGGCGGCCGAAGACCGCCGGTGCGCTCACCACGTCGAAGACGGTGCCGCAGGGCAGGACGACCGGTGCGTCCGGGCGCTCGTCCCAGAGGGCCGGCATGCTCCGGGGATAGGTGCCGGCCGAGGCGAGCCAGGCGACGCCGTCGGAGGTGACTCGGTTGACGTTCGGTGCGCTGCTCATGCCACCCAGATGTACCGGGCGTCAGCGGGCAGTTCTTCTGAGTTGCCGAAAACCGGGACAGAGACGGTGGGGGAGGAGTATCTTGCCCGCCTGGCATATGCCAGGCGGGCTCACTGGCGGGCTCGCTCAGATCCCGGGATCACACGGGATCGGGATAGGTCCGGCCCTCGGCGTTCCCCCGCATCAGGTCCCGGCCGTACTCGACCATCTTCTTCGCGTAGTCCTCGGTCCACTCCGCGCGCTCGGCGATGTCCGCCGGGGTCAGCCGGTCGAACCGGCGCGGGTCGGCGAGCTGGGCCGCCGCGATGGCCTGGAACTCCACGGCCCGGTCGGCGGCCGCGCGGAACGCCTGGGTCAGCTCCGTGGCCCGGGCCAGCAGCGACCGCGGATCCTCGATCGACTCCAGGTCGAAGAAGTGCTCGGGATCGCCGGCCGCCTCCGCGGGCTCGAAGATCAGAGGCGCGGGGCGTAGCCGCGGTTCGTTACGACGCGGCGTGGGCTCCGCCATGTCCTGTCTCCTCCTCGTACGGTTCGCTGGGCGCCGCCTTCAGGTGGGCCACCGTCCATTGTCCCGCGCCCACGCAAGAGGCCGTCATGGCCGGTTCTCGCGGGGGACCGGAACCCAATGATCCGCTCACGTTCGCCGGCTCACCCGGTGTTCCGCCAGATGCGCCGGCACCGCGTGATTCGCCTCCCACCCGTCCGGGCTGTGTTCATCGGCCGCCTCCGGCGGCGTGCCGGACTCCGTCCGGCGGAGGGTGCGCGTCCGGCGCCGGGATCCGCTCACGTTCGCCGGCTCACCCGGTGTTCCGCCAGATGCGCCAGCACCGCGTGATTCGCCTCCCACCCGTCCGGGAACTTCACCAGCGTGCCCAGCTGGACCGGTTCCGTGGACGGGTAGTCGTCCAGGAGGTCGCCGACGCCCGCGCGGCAGACCACGATGCAGGCGTGGCGGTGCCGGGAGGCCAGGACGCACAGGCGGCCGGTCTCCAGGTGGAAGGCGGTGGCGTCGGGGCGGCCGGAGAGCGGGTGCAGGACGACCGTGACGTCGTACTCCCGGCCCTGGAGACGGTTCGCGGTGTCCACCGTGACGTCCGCCACGCCCAGCTCGGCGAGCGCCGCACGGACCGCCGCCGCCTGGTCGCGATGGGCCGTGCCGACGGCGATGCGGTCGGCGGTGAGGGGAGCGGGATCGTCCGAGCGCTCGGAGACCGCCGCGCCGCCTCGGTCCAGCAGGCGGCGCACGACCGCGGCCACCGCCCGCACCGCCTCCGGGTCCGTGCGCGGGGTGCGCCGGGCGGGCAGTTCCAGCAGGCCCCAGCCGGACTCCGCCGCCTCGTCGATCACCTGGTCCGGGCCGGAGCCGTCGGAGGGGACGGCGAAGGTCAGGCGGCGGTCCCCGTGGTCCGTGCCGCTGCGGAAGGGCGTGTACGGGTAGAACGCGTCGGAGACCAGGGGCGCCGCCGAGGCGGGCAGCCGCCAGGAGACCGGTAGGCGGTGCTGGGGCAGGCCGGGGTTGTGGGCCAGCAGGGTGGTCACCGCGGAGGCCGAGGGGTCGTACGACAGGCCCGCCCACTGCTCGCTGCCGACGATCGCGAACGGGTCCAGCTGCCCGGGGTCGCCGACGAACAGCGCCCGCTCGAACAGGCCCGCCACGGCCAGCAGGGAGTCGGAGCGCATCTGGTACGCCTCGTCCACGATCGCGTGCCGCCAGGGTTCGTCCACCTTGACGTGCGCCCACTTCGCGGCCGTGGACAGGACCACCGGCAGGCCGTTCAGATCCGCCGCCTTCGCCGACGTGCGGACCTGCGGCAGCTCGTCCAGCGCCTTGTCGTAGGGGTCGGTGTCACTGCTGTGCAGGCGGCCGACGGGCAGGTCCGGGTTCTTCTCGGCGAGCCGCAGGACGAGATCGTCCACCTGGGCGTTCGTCTGCGCCACCACCATCAGCGGGCGGCCCGCCCCGGCCAGTTCGAGGGCCGCGCGGACCACGAGCGTCGACTTGCCGGCACCCGGCGGGGAGTCCACGACCACACCGCGCTCGGTGCCGTGCAGGGTGTCATGGAGGATCGCGTCGGTGGCGCGGGCGGCAGCGGCTCCGGGGTCGAAGTCGACCGTCGTCACAGCACGTCCTCCTCGGTGATGGGATCGGCGGCCTCCTGGACGGCCTCACCCGGCGGGCCGCCGTGGGTCCACGGGGTCTCCTCCGGGTCGGGCAGCTTCGCGCCGCCGCGCTGCTCGTGCTCGAACAGGGTGAAGCAGATCCGGTCGCCCTGCTCCGGCACCGAACCGGGCTCCGGCTCCCTGCCGCGCCCCATCTTGTCCAGGACGCGGAGGACCAGCACACCCCCGTCCGAGGAGCCCTCGTACCCGGCGAACTCCGCCGACTGCGGCTTGCCGCCCAGCGAGCGGTACACCCTCGTCCGCTCGGCGAGATGCGGCCGGTCGTCCGTGCGGACCGTCACCAGCGGGCGCGGGCTCGGCCGCTTGCCCTCGCTGTACGCCATGACGACATCGGTCACCTCGCCCGCGAACGCCTCCCCGGCCAGCCGCCGGCCCGCCATCACCAGCGGGTCGTCCAGCGCCTCCTGCGCCTCCAGCCGGGCCTGCTCGCGCTCGCGCGTGGCCAGCTTGTTCGCAGCCGTCACCGCGTCGTCCCGGCGCGGCTGCGGGGGCTCGCCCGCCAGCACCCGGTCGCGGTGCCCGGTGAAGGACCAGCGGTCGCGGGTCCAGCGCTCCTCCACGTGCGCGCCCTCCGGCAGTGCCCGCAGCAGGTCCAGGCCCCGCCACACCGCGTCCCAGGTGGGCCGGGTGCGGCTTGCCACCAGGTCGCGGATCTCCCGCTCGGCCGCCGTGAGCGCGGCCAGCCGGTCGTCGGCGGCCAGGGCGTCCTCGGCGGCGGCGAGTGCGGTGCGCGCGCGGTCGTAGCGCTCGATGGCCGGGGCCAGCAGCTTGTTGTCGAACGCCGGGTCGGTGGCGGGTCCGGCCGGCGGGCACAGCAACTGGCCGGCGGAGTCGCGGGCGAGCTCGGCCCGGCGCGCGGCCTCGGCGCCGGAGGTGCCCTCCGGAGGGTCGATCCAGGCGAGCAGCGCGCCCAGGTGCTGGTCCTCCAGACTGGACTGGCCGGTCGCCCAGTGCCGGGACAGCACATCGGTCAGGGCGAGCAGGAGCGAGGAGCCGGGGACGCGCGACCGCTCGCCGTAGTGGGTGAGCCAGCGGCCGAGCAGCGGCACCCGCGGCGGCGCCGGGTAGGGGGCGTCCGGGTCCTGCTCGGCGGTCCGGCGGAACCGCATCGAGCGGCCCAGCAGCCGTACGAGGTCCAGGCCGGCGCGGCTCGGGACGATCAGCTGGGGAGCGTCCGCGCACAGTTCCACCTCGACCTTGACCCGCTTGCCGGTCTCCGGGTCGGTCTCGGTGCGCTCGGCCGCCTCCACCGACTCGGCGTAGGAGTCGATGTACGGCAGGACGACATCGGCCAGGTCGGCGAGGAAGGAGAAGCGCAGATCGCGGTCGCGGGGCTGCGGCACGACCAGCAGGCGGGGGGCGTCCCGGTCGGTGCCGACCAGCGCGCCGAGCGGGGCGCCCGCCTCGCCGGCGGTGGTGAGCGGCACGAACACCAGCGGGCGCGGGGACAGATGGCGGTGCCGGACGGTCGCGGCGGGCTGGGCCCGGCCGCTGCTGACGGCCTCCAGCCGGGCGAGGGTGGCGATCAGGGACACGGGGCGACCTCCTGGCGCGGCGCGTCCGTCAGGGCCTCCGCGCGCAGGGCCGCAGCCCGGCGCAGGGCCACAACCGCCGGGTCGGCCGGGTCGCCGCTCTCGCCGCGGGCCGCCGCGAGGACGTCCTCGACCGTGGTCAGACCGCCCAGTTCCGCGCGCAGCGGCCGGCCCAGGCGGGTGACGGCACCCTCCTCGCGGGAGCGTTCCCGGCAGTGGAAGGCCAGTTCGCACGCGGACAGGCACTCGGGCGCGTACGTCGCCGGGACCGCCGCCACGGCCGCCGTCAGCTCCTCGGCGCTGCGGTCGGGCGCGAAGCACGCGCCCTCGGGCAGGGTCTCGGCGATCTCCTCGATCCGGGTGAGCCGGGCCAGCTGACGGGCGGTGACCGCGCGCTGCTTGCGGACGTCGACGGCGGACGCCGCGGGCAGGTTGGAGAAGTCCTTCGGGCACACCAGCAGGATCCGGTGCCGTACGACCGGGGCGGGATCGAGCCGCGCCGCGAGGTTCTCCAGGGCCAGCACGTACACCGCCGCCTGCCGGGCCGCCGCGCCGACCTTCGCCGGGTCCGCCGAACCGTCCAGCATCGGGAACGACTTGATCTCCACCACCGACCAACTGCCGTCCGGGTGCACCACCACCGCGTCCGGCTCCAGGAAGGCGAGAGAGCCCGCCACGTCCAGTGCGAGCATCGGATGGTCCAGCAGGGTCCAACCGCCCGCCCGCGTGGCCTCGCGCAGCGCCAGCGCCGTACGGGCCGTACGCCCCTCGGGGCCGTGCGCGGTCAGGTCGGGTACGGCGGCGCCCTGGGGCGGTTCGGCGCCCGGATCCAGGCGGGCGTGTGCCAGTCGCAGCAGCTCCGCGCCGCCGTCGGCCTTCACCTTCGCCTCGAACGCGTTCCCACGCGTCAGCGCGAACTGCGACTGCCCGAAGCCGGACGGCGCGCCCAGCGCGCTCGCCAGCCGCGCCTTGTCCACCCCGGCGCCGTCCAGGATCGCCCGCCGCTCGCACCCGGGGTTCGCGGCGAGCGCCGCGAGGGCGCGCGCGTCCAGCGCCTTGGCCGGTACGTCGGGACCGCGCAGCTCAGCGAGCCGGTGCCGGAGCCCCTTCTCCCGCGTCGCTGGGGGAGGCGTCCGGTTCGGCCCCGGCGTCGAGCTGCGACTCGCGCTGCCGTGGAATTCGCTCACCCGCGGAAGTCTGGCATCCGGCACTGACAATCGGGGAACCCGTGCCGTCCGTGACCGTTGTGCGGCGCGGGAACAGGCGGGCCCGGACCAGGTCCACGGCCCATGTCACGCGCGGCGCGAGCAGCAGGCCGGCGCCCATCACGGCGACGCCCGCGACCGCGTCGAGGAAGTAGTGGTTGGCGGTGCCCATGACCACGAGCGCGGTGCCCAGCGGATAGAGGACGCCGAGGATCTTCCCCACGCGCGTGCCGCCGTGCCGCCACAGCATCACCCCGCACCACAGCGCCCAGCCGACGTGCAGGCTCGGCATGGCCGCGTACTGGTTGGTCATCCCGCCCATGCCGCGCGGCGCGCTCGCCTCGCCGCCCCACCAGCCGTACGAGCTGTAGTGGGCCATGGTGTCCACGAAGCCGTGGTCCGCGGAGAGCAGCCGGGGCGGGCAGGTCGGCAGCAGGGTGAAGCCGATCAGGCCGATGAACGTGGACGCCATCAGCCAGGTGCGGGCCCGCCGGTAGTGCTCGGCGCGGGTCCGGAACAGCCAGACGAGGATGGCGGGCGTGACCAGGTAGTGCAGCGAGGCGTACCAGAAGTCGGCCGGTATCCCGAGCCAGGGTTCGCGGGTGAACACACGGTTGAGCGGGTGCTCGGCGTTGAGGCTCAGGGCCTTCTCGATGCGCAGGATCGCCAGGCCGTGGTCGACGGCGGAGGAGACGTCACCGCGGGCGAGCAGGCGGCCGGCCGAGTAGCAGCCGTAGACGAGGAGGATCAGGGGCAGCTCGGTCCACCAGCGCAGCCGGGTACGCGGGGCCCCCTCGGTGCCCGGTGTCTCGGTCTGCGGCATCCGATCGCCCTCCCCCTTGTCGCTGTGCGGCGCGCCCCGGAGGGCGACCGTGTCACCTTACGGTGTCCGTATCCCCGCCCATGAGGGCGCTCCGGCCCACAAAGACGCCGAGATCGCCCCCCGGGTTGCCCCGGCCGGGGGTGAGCGATGATGAGAAGGTCCGCTTCGCTTCCGGAAAGGTCTCTCATGGCACCGCGCATCCTGCTGGCCCGGCACGGACAGACGGAATGGTCACTGTCCGGCAAGCACACCGGCAGGACCGACGTGCCGCTGCTGGAGGAGGGCCGGCGGGGAGCCAAGCTGCTCGGCGAGCGACTGCACCGGGCCCCGCTGGACGGACTTCCCGGGGTGGAGGTGCGCACCAGTCCGCTGGCACGCGCGCGTGAGACGTGTGAACTCGCCGGTTTCGGCGACCGGGCCACCACCTGGGACACGCTCATGGAGTGGGACTACGGCGCCTACGAGGGCATGACGCCGGACGAGATCCAGGCCGTGCGGCCGGGCTGGCTGATCTGGCGGGACGGGGTCCCTGCGGGCGAGACCCTCGCCGACGTCACCGCACGCGCGGACGAGGTGGTGTCCTGGGCCCGCTCGGCCGACCGCGACGTCCTGGTCTTCGCCCACGGCCACATCCTGCGCTCCATAGGCGCGCGCTGGCTGGGTCTCCCGCTGGACTTCGCCGCGCGGATACGCCTGAACCCGACCTCGCTGTCGGTGCTGGGCTGGGCGTACGGGGAGCCGGCGATCGAGAGCTGGAACGACTTGGGGCACTTGGCGGGATAGTCGTACCCCTCCCGTACCGCTTACGCCCTCCCCGTTCTCGGCACGGCGGCATGCCGGTCAAGGAACTCGGAGACCCCCGACGCCCGCCGGTGCGGCAGCAGCACCCGCGCCGTTCCCGCCAGCATGCTCTGAATACGCGAGGACTGGACCTCGTCCAGCAGGGCCAGCGCCTGCAAGCCCGCGGCGGCCGCCTCGTCCGGCCGGCCCTCACGCGCGAGATCGTCGGCCAGTTCCGCGGTGTACAGCGCGATGTTGCGCGTGAAGTGCGGATCCTGCAGATGCGCCGCCCGGCGCGCGTGCCGGGCCGCCCGCCGCCAGTCGCCCAGCGTGGACCAGCACTGCGCCTCCAGCCCCTCCAGCTCGGCCTCTCCGTAGAAGCTCATCCACTCGGGGTCGGCCTCCGAGCGGCCCCGCGCGAAGAGGGTCTGGGCCCGCACGAGCGCCTGTTCACAGCCGGTGCGGTCGGCGAGCCCCGCCCAGCCGCCGGCTTCCCGCAGCGCGAGCAGGGACATCAGGCGCGCCGAACCCAGCGGTGCGGCCGCGCGCTGGGCGGCCTGCGCGGCGCGGACCGCCTCCCGGGGGCGGCCGGCGTCCCGCGCCAGGAACGCGGTGTTGCAGAAGGCGTGCGCCTCCAGCGCCGGGTCCCCGGTCATCCGGGCCGTGGCCAGCGCCTCCGCGTAGTGCGAGCGGGCGTCGTCGAAGCGGCCGGAGTCGTGCGCCAGCCAGCCCACGGAGATGGCGAGTTCACCGGCGCCCGAGTGGAGCCGTTCCGCGGTGGTCTGCCGGGTCGCGCCCGCGTCGAGCAGCGCGTAGGCCGCGCGCAACGGAGCCGCCGCGCGCCGGTACAGGCCGTCCGCGCCGTGCCGGTCGTCGAGCAGCCGGATCCGGCGGACGGCCTCCTCCAGGGCGAGCGCCTCCGGGGTCCCGGGCCGGCGAGCGGTCCGGACCGCGGCCGCGGCGTCCGTGGTGAGCCCCAGCGGGCCCAGCGTGGCGGCGGCCACCGTGGCGCCGCCGCCGGTCATGAATGCGCGACGCAGCACGTCGCTCTCCTCGTGGTTCAGATGGTCTTTCGCGTACGGTTCTGGCGCGCCGCACGGGTCCTGCGTGTCATACGGTTCGAAGGCCCCCCGTGACTCACCGGACGCCTGCGCGCCCACGGCTGCCCCGGGCACCTCCACCGCCGTACGCGCCGCACGGCCGCGGACGGCCGAACGGGGCGCGAAGCCGAGGTCGGTGAGGGTACGGCCGGGGAACATGTGCAGGAACACCCGTTCGTAGGCGTAGTTGGGGCAGCGGATCTCGCCCGCCTCCACCCTGCCGACGTAACGCGCGTCACAGCTCACCCGCTCACCGATCTCGCGCGCGGCGCGTCGTACGAGCGCCGCGAACTCGGCCGGTGAACGCCTGCCGCGCAGTCGCCGGAAGGCGAGGTTCGGCCGGGGTGGCCGTTCGGGCTGTGACGAGGTCTCGGTTGACGACGCCATGGCCGGGTCCTCTCGTGCGAACCGTCGAACCATGCCGGTGCCGGGGCGGATTCGGGACGAGTTGTCCGAGTGACGCCCTGGTTCCGGCGAGCATGAACGTACCTGCTGTGAAGGACCCGCCACGCTGTGTTTAGCTACAAACCGGATATCTCATCCACGATCTGCCATGAAGTGCCATCCTTTGCGGCGCACTTGTGCCGTAGCCGTTGACGCCCTCGAGCGTTGGGCTGCATGGACCGCGACAGGGCTGTGTGGAGGCCGGCATGGAGACCAGGGAGTCCAGTCAGAGCAACGAACCTTGTACGTCGCCGTCGTCGGGCGAGGGGGACGACCCGGACGCGGCGGCCTGCGACCTCGTGACCGTACCGTTCCGGCAGGGCCTGGAGGCGGTCGACATCCTGCGGCGGGGCGCCGGTGAGGCGATGGGGCCCGTGCTGCACGACGGCGGCTGCGCGACCCTCGGCTTCCTGGTCCCGGCGGGCACGGCGGCCGGCTGGGACGTGCCGGGCAGCATCTGCACGGAGACCGACGGCCGCGGGCTCAGGCTGAACCCCGAGCCGCCGGTGGCGGGCTCCGACTGGCTGCTGCCGCCCGGCGAGGCCGATCTCGCCACCGACCCGGTGGTGCTGCGCCGGGCCCTCGGGGAGGCGGCCCGGATGATCGAGGCGGCCGACGGCTGCCAGTGAAGCGGCCCGGGCCCGGCGCCCGAGCCGACCGCCGCCGATGCGGCGAGCGCCCCGACGGGCTGCGAAGATGGTCGGATGGGCAGGTCCAGGAACACACGGCGCAGATCGGCGGCCGAGGAAGCCGTCGTGGAGGCGGTCGACGGCGGGCTCGCACAGCTCGTGCCCGACCCCGACCGGGGCCGCGCCTGGACGCTGCTGATCGACGGCGCGCCCCAGTCCCACGTCGACCTGGACGACGCCGGGTACCTCTCCTTCGAGTACCAGCGCCGGCTCGGCCATGTCATCGACCTCGTCGCCCCGCCCGGCAGGCCCGTGCACGTCGTGCACCTCGGCGGCGGCGCGTTCACCCTCGCCCGGTACGCCGCCGCCACCCGGCCCCGGTCCACCCAGCAGGTCGTCGAGCGGGACGCGAGTCTGGTCCAACTGGTCCGCCGGGAGCTGCCGTTGGACCCGAACGCCCGGATCCGGGTCAGGACGGCGGACGCCCGCGCGGGCCTCGCCAAGGTGCCGGACGGCTGGGCGGACCTGATCATCGCGGATGTCTTCAGCGGCGCCCGCACCCCGGCCCATCTCACCTCCACCGAGTTCCTGGACGAGGTCCGCCGAGCCCTGAAGCCGTCCGGGGTCTACGCCGCCAACCTCGCCGATGGCCCGCCGCTCGCCCATCTGCGCGGCCAGATCGCCACCGCCGCCGCCCGGTTCGCCGAGCTCGCGCTGATCGCCGACCCGGCCGTGCTGCGCGGCAAGCGCTTCGGCAACGCCGTCCTGGTCGCCTCCGACGCCCCGCTCCCGGTCGCCGAACTCACCCGCCGTGCCGCCTCCGACCCGCACCCGGGCCGGGTCGAACACGGCAAGCCGCTCATGGACTTCACGGGCGGCGCGGTCCCGGTGACGGACGCGGCGGCCGTGGCCTCGCCGGCCCCACCGCCCTCGGTGTTCCGGTGAGTTCAGCGGTCCTTCAACCGGTTCAGTAGGTGCCGATGTCCACATGCGGCGGCCCGTCGTGCCAGGTGCACATCACCGACACCCGGTCCGTGCCCCGGCTGAACTCCACCCGGATCCAGGTCTCCGTCTTCCACACCTGCATCGACCAGCCGGTCCCCGGCGTCGCCGAGACGAGCGTGGCACTGGACGGGCCCAGGTCGAACACGGCCCGGCCGCCGTCGGTGTTGTACGACTTGACCTGGCCGGACGCGGACGCGCTGGGGGAGGCAGAAGGGCTCGGGGACCGCGGGGCGGCCGGATTCGGCGGCGCCTGGCCGGCCGACGGCCGGTGCGACGGGGCCGGCCGGCGTGCCGGCGAGGGAAGGGCCTTCGCGCCCTGGGTCGTCGCGTCGGCGGCCGTGACCGGCAGGGCGCGCGGCGGGTCGTACGCCGTCCCGGCCATCACCGTGTGCACACCCCACCACGACAGCGTGACCGCCGCTCCGGTCGCGAGCAGCCACGCCAGTACGTGTACGAGTCCTCTGCGCATCGCGGGCCATACTGCCCCAGGGGGACCGCCGTGCGCACATGCTCCGAGTTATCCACAGCCGCCGGTCCGGGGTGGGCCGCATGGCGTACGGTGCGGCGCATGGCAAGTGTGCTCGTGGTCGAGGACGACCAGTTCGTACGCTCCGCGCTCATCCGGCGTCTGACCGACGCCGCACACACCGTGCGCAGCGTCGGTACGGCACTTGAGGCGCTGCGCGAGGTCGCCCATTTCCGTTTCGACCTGGTCATCCTGGACCTCGGACTGCCGGACCTGGACGGCTCCGAGGCGCTGAAGATGCTGCGCGGCATCACGGACGTGCCGGTGATCATCGCCACCGCCCGGGACGACGAGACGGAGATCGTCCGGCTGCTCAACGCCGGTGCGGACGACTACCTGACCAAGCCGTTCTCCGTCGAGCATCTCTCCGCGCGGATCGCGGCCGTGCTGCGCCGGGCCCGCTCGGCGGGTGGCGAGACCCCGCCGTCCAGCGTCCTGCGCGTGGGCGGCCTGACGGTCGACCCGCTGCGCCGCCAGGCCGAGTTGGACGGGGTCCGCCTCGACCTCACCCGCCGCGAGTTCGACCTGCTCGCCTTCCTCGCCGGCCGACCCGGGGTGGTCGTCCCGCGCAGGGAACTCCTCGCCGAGGTCTGGCAGCAGTCCTACGGTGACGACCAGACCATCGACGTCCACCTGTCCTGGTTGCGCCGGAAACTGGGGGAGACGGCCGCCCGGCCCCGCTATCTGCACACGCTCCGGGGTGTCGGCGTGAAGCTCGAACCGCCCATGGAACCGGCCGCGGACGGGGAGCCGGTGCGATGAGATGGGCCCTGGTCAAGGTCTGCCTGGCGGTCACCACCATGGTCGTGGTCGCCTTCGCGGTCCCGCTCGGCCTGGTCGTCAAGGAGATGGCCCGCGACCGGGCGTTCTCCAACGCCGAGCGGGAGGCCGCCGCGGTCGCGCCCGCGCTGTCCATCACCACCGACCAGGACAAGCTGGAGCGCGTCGTGGCCTCAGCCGGCGCCGACTCCGGGATGGCCGTGCACCTGCCCGCCGGCGGCGGCCGGTCCGCGCTGGACCTCGGCCGGCAGCGCGCCGCCGACCGCGACATCCAGGCCGTACGGAAACTGGGCCGGGCCTCCACCACCTCCGTGGCTGGCGGCTCCACACTGCTCCAGCCGGTCGCGCTGGGCTCCGGTGACATCGCGGTCGTCGAGGTGTACGTCCCCGAGTCCGAGATGACCAACGGCGTCCGCACGGCCTGGGCGGTGCTCGCGGCCGTCGGCCTCGCGCTGATCGTCGGCTCGGTCGCGGTCGCCGACCGGCTCGGGGTGCGCATGGTGCGGCCCGCCCAGCGGCTGGTGCGGGGCGCGCACGATCTGGGCGAGGGCAAGCTGGGCGCCCGGGTGCCGGAGGACGGTCCGACCGAACTGCGGCTCGCGGCCGTGGCCTTCAACGCCATGGCCGACCAGGTCGTCCAACTCCTCGCGAACGAAAGAGAGCTGGCCGCCGACCTCTCGCACCGGCTGCGCACACCGCTGACCGTGCTGCGGCTCAACGCGGCCTCCCTGGGCGGCGGACCGGCCGCCGAGCAGACCCGGGCCGCCGTCGCCCAGCTGGAGCGCGAGGTCGACACCATCATCCGTACGGCCCGGGAGGCCAAGCCGCAGACGGCCGCCCTCGGCCCCGGAGCCGGGTGCGACGCGGCCGAAGTGGTGCGTGAGCGCATGGAGTTCTGGTCCGCGCTCGCCGAGGACGAGGGCCGCAAGTGGCGGGTGGCCGGGGTCGAGCGGCCGGTGCGCATACCCGTGGCCCGCGCCGATCTGGCCGCCGCGCTCGACGCGCTGCTCGGCAATGTGTTCCGGCACACCGCCGAGGGCACCGCCTTCGCGGTCGACGTGCACAACGGCGAGGACGCGGTGATCGTGCTGATCTCCGACGCGGGCCCCGGCATCGCGGACCCCGAGGCGGCGATGGCCCGTGGCCGCGGTTCCGGGAACGCCGGTTCGACCGGTCTCGGGCTCGACATCGTGCGCCGGCTCGCCGAGTCCACCGGCGGGGACGTCCGGATCGGCTCCTCGGTGCTGGGCGGCACCGAGGTGCGGATCTGGTTCCAGCTGGACGGGCGGCGGCCGATGGCGCGGGGTCGTGTCCGAAGACGCCGGGCGGGCAAACCGGTCCCCACTGGTCTCGACCATTAATCGTCCCCGATCCCTTCCTTAAGCGAACCCTAAGGTCTGCAACGGCCGCCCCGATCGGGCGGTTTGCCCGATTCCGGATCGCTAGCGTGCTGCCGCACCTCACCCCCGTGAACAGCGAAGGCAGGCACGCGCATGACCACGCACCGGCGCAGGATCAGCGGCAGGAACAAGGCGATCGGCGGTCTCGTGGCCGCGGCTGTGGTCGGCGGTGGCGCGCTCCTGCTCACCGGCACCGCCAACGCGGCCGGAGTGAACGCCGCGTACACCAAGACCAGCGACTGGTCGACCGGGTACACCGCGCAGTACGTCGTGACCAACAACAGCGGCCAAGCCGAGAAGACCTGGACCCTGGAGTTCGACCTCCCGGCGGGCGCCAGGCTCAGCTCGCTGTGGAACGGCGAGTCGCGCGTCAGCGGTTCGCACGTCACCGTGCAGCCCGCGAAGTGGGACACCGAGGGCCTCGCGCCCGGCAAGTCGGTGACCGTCGGTTTCGTGGTCGACGGCAGCGGCGACCCGACGGGCTGTCGTATCGACGACGCCCAGTGCTCCGCGGACGGCGGCGCCACGCCGGAGCCCAGCGGCCGCCCCACCGCGACCCAGTCGCCGACCCCCACCGCCGCCCCGACCAAGAGCGGCACCCCCGCCCCGACCGCCTCCCGGACGACCGGCAGCGGCAGCGGAACCGGCACCACCGCCTCCGCCGGCTTCGCCCCGTACGTAGACACGTCCCTCTACCCGGCCTTCGACCTGGCCGGCGCGGCCGACGCGACCGGCGTGAAGAACTACAACCTCGCGTTCATCACCGACGGCGGCGGCTGCACCCCCAAGTGGGGCGGTGTGACCGACCTGACCGGCGACGCCGTTGCCGCGCAGATCGGCTCCCTGCGGGCCAAGGGTGGTGACGTCCGGGTCTCCTTCGGCGGTGCCTCCGGCTCCGAACTGGCCACCACCTGCTCCTCGGCCGACGCGCTGGCGGCGGCGTACGGCAAGGCGGTCGACGCGTTCAGGCTGACCAAGGTCGACTTCGACGTCGAGGGCGGCGCGCTGCCGAACACCGCGGCCAACACCCGCCGCGCCCAGGCCATCGCCAAGCTCCAGGCCCAGCACCCGAACCTGGACGTCTCCTTCACCCTCCCGGTGATGCCCGAGGGCCTCACCCAGGACGGTGTGAACCTGCTGTCCAACGCCAAGTCCAACGGCGTCAAGATCTCCACCGTCAACATCATGGCGATGGACTACGGCGCCTCGTACAACGGCGACATGGGCGACTACGCCCAGCAGGCCGCCACGGCCACCCAGGCCCAGGTCAAGAGCGTCCTCGGCCTGTCCGACTCCGCCGCCTGGAAGACGGTCGCCGTCACCCCGATGATCGGAGTCAACGACGTCTCCTCCGAGATCTTCAAGGTGGACGACGCCACCCAGCTGGTGAACTTCGCCAAGTCCAAGGGCCTCGGCGGTCTGTCCATGTGGTCCGCCGCCCGCGACAAGCAGTGCGCAGGCGGCGCGAAGAACTCCGCCGACCCCACCTGCAGCTCCATCGTCCAGGACGAGTTCGCTTTCTCGAAGGCGTTCGGCGCCTTCAACTGACTCTGTGGACCGGGACGTTGACACCAGGGCTTGGCATAGGCCAGGGGCACATTCATCCATACGGCTGAATCCCCAGCGGAACCGCCGTCGCCGCGCCGGACACCTCGCCTACGTTCCGTCGCATGGTCAGTTCAGCGCACGAGGCGATGCACCAGATCTTCCGGGAGGACCCGGGGCTCTTCGCCCGGGCCCTCCCCAGGGCGGGCATCCCCTTCCCCGAGCACACGGGGATCCAGCCCCTGGACACGGACCTCACCGAGATCAGACCGCTGGCGCGCCGTGTGGACACGCTCTTACTGGTCGACACGGCCGAGGACGGGGGCTTCCTGCTCGCCGTGGATGCCCAGGGCAAGCCGGACCGGGACAAGCCGAGCAGCTGGACCTACTACCTGGCGCACGTGTACGCCAGGTACCAGCTGCCTCCGGTCCTGCTGGTGGTCTGCCGGGACAAGGCGACCGCGGCCTGGGCGGCGGAACCCGTCCGCGTCGGCCTGCCCGGCCACACCAGCATCGCGGTCTTCCCTCTCGTCCTGGGCCCGGGCAACGTCCCCGCGGTCACCGACCCGGAAGAGGCGGTCGAGGACCTCGCCCTCGCCGTCTTCTCCGCGCTCGCCCACGCCAAGGATCCGGACCTGCCTGCGATACTGGATGCGCTGGCGGAGGCGGTGGCCGACACCGGCGGCGAGACCGCGAAGCGCTGGGCGGAATTCACCGAAGTCGGCCTGGGCGACACCCCGGCCCGTGCACTGTGGAGGCGACTCATGGCCACATACACCCCCCGTTTCCCCGGCAGCGGCACCATCATCGAGGAAGCACTCAACGAGGGCCTTGCCAAGGGTCTTGCCGAGGGCCTTGCCGAGGGGCGTGTCAAGGGCCGTGTCGAAGGCCGTGCCAAGGGCCGTGCCGAGGACATTCTCCGCATCCTCGATGTGCGAGGCATCGAGATCTCCGAAGCCGATCGGGATCGCGTCATGTGCTGCGAGGACCTGGACGTCCTGGGCATCTGGTTCGACCGGGCGCTCTCCGTCACGAGCGGCGAGGAACTGTTCGCGCAGGCGTGACAGCCGCCGACCCCGCCACGGCGTAGCCCCGTCCGGCGCGGCCCGCCCCCCCACGGCGGGCCGCGCCTGTCTGTCAGGCCGCCGGCTCCACCCCCGGCAGCGTGCCCGTCCGAGCCGCCTCCCCGTACCACCGGGCGCTCGACTTCGGCGTGCGCTTCAGCGTCGCGTAGTCCACGTACACCGCGCCGAACCGCTTGCCGTAGCCGTACGCCCACTCGAAGTTGTCCATCAGGGACCACAGGTAGTAGCCGCGGACATCGGCGCCGTCGGTGATCGCACGGCGGACCGCGGACAGGTGGCCGTGCAGGTAGGCGATGCGCTCGGGGTCGTGGACGCGGCCTTCGGGGTCGGGCTTGTCGTCGTAGGCCGCGCCGTTCTCCGTGACGTACAGCGGCAGGCCCGGGGCCTCGCGCGTGTAGCGCAGGAGCAGGTCGTACAGGCCCGTCGGATCGATCGTCCAGCCCATCTCCGTGCGCTCACCCGACGTCTGATGGAAGAGCACGTCGTCGGCGCCCGGCCAGGGGGAGTCCTCGCTGGCGCCGTGGCCGTCCGCCCGCGGGCCCTTGACCTCGCCGGACGCGGCCGAGACCAGGGCCGGGGTGTAGTAGTTCAGGCCCAGCGCGTCCAGCGGGACGTTGATCGCGCGCGTGTCGCCGTCCAGGACGTACGACCAGTCGGTGATCGAGGACGTGGCCTCCAGCAGCGACGAGGGGTACGCCCCGTGCAGCATCGGGCCGTGGAAGATGCCGTTGGCGAGGTCGTCGATCCGGCGGGCCGCGGCCAGGTCGGCCGGGTCCTGGGAAAGCGGCCGAACCACCGAGGAGTTGAGGCTGATCGCGATCTCGTTGCGGGCCGGCATCACCGAGCGCAGAGCCGACGCCGCCAGGCCGTGCGCCAGATTGAGGTGGTGGGCGGCGCGCAGCGAGGCCGCAGGGTCGGTGCGGCCGGGGGCGTGGACGCCCGAACCGTAGCCAAGAAAGGCGCTGCACCAGGGCTCGTTGAGGGTGATCCACTGCTCCACCCGGTCGCCCAGCGCCTCGCCGACCAGCCGCGCGTAATCGGCGAACCGCAACGCGGTGTCCCGCTGCGGCCAGCCGCCCGCGTCCTCCAACTCCTGCGGCAGGTCCCAGTGATAGAGGGTGAGCGCCGGTTTGATGCCCTTCGCGAGCAGCTCGTCCACCAGGCGGCGGTAGAAGTCCAGGCCGCGCTGGACCGCGGGGCCCCGGCCGGTGGGCTGCACCCGGGACCAGGAGACCGAGAAGCGGTACGCGGTCAGGCCCAGCTCCGCCATCAGCGCCACGTCGTCGCGGTAGCGGTGGTAGTGGTCGACAGCGATGTCACCGGTTTCGCCGCCGGCCGTCTTGCCCGGTGTATGGCTGAACGTGTCCCAGATCGAGGGGGTGCGGCCGTCCTCCCGCACCGCCCCCTCGATCTGGTACGCCGAGGTCGCGGCGCCCCAGAGGAAGGCGGGAGGAAAGGTCACGGAGGTAACGGATTCAGGCATGGAAGCGCTCCCATTGGGGTCGTAGGAGACCTGGCGTAGTAGGTGAGGCGGAGGTACGAAGGGGCCGGGGCGGCGGTGGCCCGGCCCCTGGGCAGCAGGCGGTCAGCCCTTGATCGCGCCCTGCATGATCCCGCCCACGATCTGCTTGCCGAACAGGACGAACGCGATCAGCAGCGGCAGCGTGCCCAGCAGGGCGCCCGCCATGATCACCGCCTGGTCGGGGACGTACCCGGTGCCGAGCGAGTTCAGGGCCACCTGCACGGTCGGGTTCTGCTGGTTCAGGGCGATGATCGGCCACAGGAAGTCGTTCCAGGCGAACACGAACGTCAGCAGGCCGAGCACGGCCATGGCCGGACGCGCCGCAGGGAAGACCACGTGCCAGACGATCCGGATGCTGCTCGCCCCGTCCACCCGGGCCGCCTCGATCAGCTCCGTCGGCAGCGCCTGCACCAGGTACTGCCGCATGAAGAACGTACCGAAGGCGGTGACGAGACTCGGCAGGATCACCGTCTGCAGCTGGTTGGACCAGCCGAGGTCCGACATCCACAGGTACAGCGGTACGACGGCGAGTTGCGGCGGGATCATCATCGTGCCGATGGTCAGCAGCAACAGCAGGCTGGAGAACCGGAACCGCAGCTTGGCGAAGGCGAAGCCGGCGAGGGTCGAGAACAGCACCGTGCTCACCGTGATCGTGCCCGCCACGATCACCGAGTTGAACATCGCGGTGCCCAGCCCCGCCTGGTCCCAGGCCGTCTGCAGGTTCTCGAACAGGTTGCCGCCGAACCACAGCGGCGGCGGTGTCTGCGCGAGCCGCCGGTCGGTGCGGGAGGCGGCGATCGCCGTCCATACCAGCGGAGCGAGCGAGACCAGCGCGAAGACGGTGAGCACGACATACGTCACCGGACCCGCGTGCAGCTGCTTGCCGGCGCCCATCACCCGGCGACGCCTGGCCGTCGGCGCCTTCCTCGCGGGCAGGGTCAGTTCACTCGTCGTCATCGGGACTTCCTCAGCCGTCGGGTGAGCAGCAGATTGACCGCGGCGATGACCAGCAGGATCAGGAACATCGACCAGGCGATCGCGGACGCCTTGCCGAGGTTGCCGATGATCCAGCCCTGGTCGTACATGTACAGGCCGAGCGTCTGGTACTGGTGCTCCGAGCCGCCCTTGGACCCGCTGACCCCGCCGAACAGCAGCGGTTCGCCGAAGAGCTGGGTCGCGCCGATGGTGGAGACCACGACCGTGAACAGGATCGTGGGGCGCAGCTGCGGGATCGTCACATGCCGGAACTGCTGCCAGCGGTTCGCCCCGTCGATCGCCGCCGACTCGTACAGATCCGTCGGGATCGCCTGCATGGCGGCGAGGTAGATCAGCGCGTTGTAGCCGGTCCACCGCCAGATCACGATCGACGACACCGCGAACTGCGAACCCCAGTCGGACTCGCGCCAGTTGACGGCGTGCACCCCGAAGAAGTGCAGGATCCAGTTGACCATGCCGCCGTCCCACGAGTACAGCAGCGTGAACACCAGGGTCGCCGCGGCCACCGAGGTGGCGTAGGGGGTCAGCATCACCACACGCCAGACGGTGGAGCCCCGCAGCCGGTAGTTCAGCAGATGCGCCAGCCCGATCGCGGCCAGCAACTGCGGCACGGTCGAGATGACACCGATGGTCAGGGTGTTCTTCAGCGCGTTCCAGAAGAAATCCGAGGACCAGAGGTTCTTGTAGTTGTCCAGGCCCGCCCAGCTCTGGTGGTCGAGGGAGGACAACTGCACGTCGTGCAGCGAGTACCAGGCCGTGTACAGCAGCGGGACCAGCGTGAACGCCCCGAACAGGATGAAGAACGGGGACACGAACGCGTACGGCGACGCCTTCATGTCCCAGCGGTACAGCCGGCTGCGCCAGGAGTCGGCACCCGCCGGCGCACCGCGACCGTGAGCGCCCCGCGCCGCGCCCGGCGGGGTGCCGGGCGCGGTGTCGGCGCTCGACGCGGGATGCGCGAGAGCCTGCTTGGGGCTGGTCACTGGCCGAGCACGTCCTTGATCTCCTTGGACGCCGCGTCCCAGCCCTGGGACGGCGACTTGCCCTTCTGCTCGACCTGGAGGATGCCGACATCGGTGATCGCGGAGTTGATCGGCTGGTCCTTGATGCCGAAGTACTGGGTCGGGATCGTCTTCGCCGAGTCGGAGAAGATCTGGGTGAGCGGCGCGTTCGAGAAGTACGCGGTGGTGTCCGCGGCCGGCTTCAGGCTCGCGTACGCCGACGGGGTCGACGGGAAGCTCGCCTGCTTGGCGAAGACCTTGGCCTGCTGCTCGGGCGCGGTCAGCCACTTGGCCAGTGCGACGGCCTCCTTCTGGTGCTTGCTCGCGAGCGGCACGCCGAGGAAGGAGCCGCCCCAGTTGGCCGCGGTGGGCGCCGCCGCCACGTCCCACTTGCCCTTGCCGGAGTCACCGGACTTCTGCTCGATGTAGCCGATCATCCACGCCGGGCAGGCGACCGTGGCGAAGGTGGCGTTGGCGTAGCCCTGGTCCCAGGTCGGGTCGAACTGCTTCAGCTTCGCCGACATGCCGCTGGTGGCGACGTCCATGGCGACGTTCCAGGCGTTCTTCACACCGTCGGACTTGTCCCAGGCGACGTTGCCGTCCTTGTCGTAGTACCGCTCGTCGCCGCCGCCGAGGGCCGCGTTGTAGACGGAGGCAGCGGAGTCCACGAACTTGGTGCCCTTGGGCGCCTTCTTCATGTACTGCTTGCCGACGTCGACGTACTTGGCCCAGTCGCCCTTCCACATCTCGGCGAGCTTGGTCCGGTCGGTCGGCAGTCCCGCCTTCTGGAACAGATCCTTCCGATAGCAGATGGCCATCGGCCCGATGTCGGTCCCGAGTCCGATGAGCTTGCCGTCCTTGGTGGTGGCCTGGGCGTTCTTCCAGTCCAGCCACTGGGACTTGTCGACCTCCTTGCCGAGGTCCACGAACTTGCTCGCCTGCGTCTGCACGGCCTCGGTGACGTTGCCGATTTCGATGGCCTGGACGTCGTCGGTGCCGGAGCCGGCCTGGAGGCGGGTGAGCACCTTCGGCCAGTAGACGTCGGTGCGGGTGGTGACGTTCTCCTTGATGTTGATGTCCGGATGCAGCTTCATGTACTCGTCGTAGAGGCCGGCCTGCTTGTAGCCGAAGACGCCGAAGGTGCCGATGGTCAGCGTGATCTTGCCTTTGCCACTGCCGTTTCCGCCGCCGGAGCCGTCCGACGAGCCGTCGTTCGAGTCCTTGGCGCAGCCGGCCAGCAGCCCCGTGGTCAACGCGGCGACGGCCGCGAGGGCCATCAGCCGCTGGGACCGGCGGATGCTCGTGCGCATTGCGTCCTCCTGTTGCCTGACGTGCCGACCCCCCGGCCAACTGCATGGAATTGGGCCCGTTCGTACTCGCTGCGGCTCGGGCGGGGAACGTGCGGGATGTGTAGGTGCCAGGTAGTGTGGGAGCGCTCCCATGAGTGATGTGTTGAAGAGTCGCCGGTTGGCGGCGGGGTGTCAAGGGAACGGACGAGGACAACTGCGTTCAGTTATCTGAGCGTTAACTGGGCTGCAATCCAGCCCGTCCGGCGATCGAGGACGAGGCCGAAGGCCGATGAGCCGGGGTCCGGGGGCGGCAGCCCCTGGGACGGTCACTGCAGCGGACGGGACTGTTACATTCCAGCCCAGCACCAGGAGTCGGTCGAGAGAGGCGGAGCCCATGGCAAGCCACGGAGCGCGGGGCCGGAGCGGGGGCCGGCCCACGCTCGAGGAGGTCGCCGCCCGGGCCGGGGTCGGCCGGGGCACGGTCTCGCGGGTGATCAACGGCTCGCCCCGGGTCAGCGACGCCACCCGCGCCGCGGTCGAGGCGGCGGTCGCCGAGCTCGGCTATGTCCCCAACACCGCCGCCCGCGCCCTCGCCGCCAACCGCACCGACGCCATCGCGCTGGTCGTCCCCGAGCCGGAGACCCGCTTCTTCGCGGAGCCCTACTTCTCCGACATGCTGCGCGGAGTCGGCTCCCAACTCTCCGACACCGAGATGCAGTTGCTACTGATCTTCGCAGGCAGCGACCGGGAGCGCCGACGCCTCGCGCAGTACCTGGCGGCCCACCGGGTGGACGGCGTCCTGCTGGTCTCCGTCCACGCCGACGACCCCCTCCCGGACCTGTTGGCCCAGCTGGAGATCCCGGCCGTGATCAGCGGCCCCCGCTCGGCCGGTGAGACGCTCACCTCGGTGGACTCGGACAACTACGGCGGCGCCCGCTCGGCCGTGGAGCACCTGCTCTCCCGCGGCCGTACCCGCATCGCGCACATCACCGGCCGACTCGACGTCTACGGCGCCCAGCGCCGCGTCGACGGCTACCGCGACGCCCTGCGCGACGCGGGCCGGGAGGTGGACGAACTCCTCGTCGAACCGGGGGACTTCACCGAGGAGGGCGGCCGCCGGGCCATGTCGGTGCTCCTGGACCGGCGCCCTGACCTGGACGCCGTGTTCGCCGGCTCGGACGTGATGGCGGCCGGCGCCCGGCAGGTGCTGCGCGAGGCGGGCCGCCGTATCCCGGACGACGTGGCGTTGGTCGGCTACGACGACTCCGCCATCGCCCGCCACATGGACCCGCCGCTGACCAGCGTCCGCCAGCCCATCGAGGAGATGGGCCGCGCCATGATCGACCTCCTCCTCACGGAGATCGCCGACCGCCGCCCGCCCGTGTCCCGGGGGCTGGAGCGGCGGCACGCGGTGCTGCCGACGGAGCTGGTGGGGCGGGCGTCCTCGTAACGCCGGTCGCGTCCGCCTACGTTCGCCTGCGAGCGTCCCCGTGTGTTCGCTCGCGTGTGTTCGCTCGCCTGCGAGCGTCCCCGTGTGTTCACTCGCGTGTGTTCGCTCGCGTTCCGCACGAGGCCGGGCGCCTGCGAGCCGGGCCGGAGAGGGTGGCCGGGCGGACGCGGACAGCGCCGGCACACACGGGTCAGCGGCCCAAGGCCCGGTTCAGTGCCTCCTCCGCCTGTGCCGCCAGCGTGGCGACCAGGTCGGCCGCCGAGGGCAGGTCGGTGATGAGGTCCACGCCCTCGCCGGCCCACTGCGGGAGCGCGGGGATGTCACCGCGTGCGACGGCGTCCTGGTACGACGGCCCGGCCTCGGGGCCGGCGGCGAGTTCCGTCTCCCGGCCGCGCCAGCGGTCCAGGAAGGGATGCGGGAGCGTACGGGCGGTGTACTCGGCCGGCCAGCGCGAGCCGCGAGCGATGTCCAGCACCCGGCTGCGCTCGGTGTCCTCGCCGCGTCCCGCGACGAGGGCCCGGGCGGTCGCGGGATCGACCAGGGCCTCGGCCGTGGCCTGGAAGCGGGTGCCGAGCACGGCGCCCGCCGCCCCCAGGGCCAGGGCGGCCGCCACCCCGCGGCCGTCGGCGATCCCGCCGGCCGCCAGCACCGGCACGGGCGCCGCCAGGTCCACCACGACGGGCACGAACGGCAGCGTCGACCGCCCGTGCCGGGCCCCGTGGCCGCCGGCCTCGGTGCCCTGCGCCACGATCACGTCGGCGCCCAGGTCCACCGCCCTGCGGGCCTCCTCCATATCGGTGACCTGAAGGATCAGCGCCGTACCGGAGTCGCGGACGCGCCCGGCGAACGGGCTCGGGTCACCGAAGGACAGCATCACCGCCGCCGGACCGTGCCCCAGCGTCCACTCCACCGCACCGACATCGGTGGCCCACGCCTGGAAGCCGACGCCCCAGGGCTTTCCGGCGCCCTCGGCGGCGAGGACGGGCAGTTCGCGGGCCAGCCAGTCCCGGTCGCCGTTGCCGCTGCCCAGCAGTCCGAGCCCGCCGCCGCGCGAGACCGCCGCGGTCAGCGCCCCGCCGGCCGAACCGCCCATCGGCGCCAGGGCGATCGGATGCTCGACCCCGAACAACCGTGTGAACGCCGTCGACAACCCCATGGCCGCGGTCTCCTCTCGTCAGTGCACAAATCGTCAGTGGACAAAGGACTCGGGGCCGAGGCGGCCCCAGGCGACGAACGCTGCCAGGACGATGTAGACCACGTCCACCAGCATGAACCGGACCTCGTGACGCCGGAGCCGGGTGATCGCCGCGCCGATCATCAGGATCACCAGTCCGAGGGCGGCCGACGGCACCAGGACCGGCGCGATGTCGAGCGCGGCGGGCAGGACCAGCCCCACCGCGGCCAGCACCTCCAGCGCCCCGATGGCCTTCACACCGCCGCCGCTGAAGTCGTTGACCCACTGCGCACTGGGCCCGAACGCGGCGATCTTCTCCTTCGCCACGACCACCTTGCCGCCGCCGCTGAGCAGGTAGGCGAGGGCGAGCAGTCCGGTGACGATCCACAGTGCGAGGTTCATGACCTGTTCCCCTTGTTCCCGTCGTTCGCTGTCGGCCCTCTGAGACAGGGCACCCCGGCGGTCTGTGACAGGAGCGGATACGCTGCTGGACGTCTTGCGGATGTTCGAAGGGGGAATCCGTGCCGGCAACAGCGGTTGGAACGGACGCGGACGGATACCGGTCGCTGCTGTTCTCCATCGCCTACGGGATGACCGGATCCGTGGGCGACGCCGAGGACATCGTGCAGGACGCCTTCCTCGGCCTGACCCGGGCGCGCCGGGCCGGGACCACGGTCGAGAACCCGAAGGCGTACCTGACCACCTCGGTGACACGGCTGGGCATCAATCACCTCAGCTCGGCGCGGGTACGGCGGGAGACCTATGTGGGCGACTGGCTGCCCGAGCCGGTCGTCGTGTCCGCCGACCGGCCCGGCCCTGCCGAGCACGCCGAACTGTCCGACTCGCTGTCGATGGCGTTCCTCGTGCTGCTGGAGGCCCTCTCCCCGGTGGAGCGGGCGGTGTTCGTGCTGCGTGAGGTCTTCGGGTACGGCTACCCGGAGGTGGCGCGGCTGACCGGCAAGTCCGAGGCGAACTGCCGGCAGATCTTCGCCCGGGCCCGAAAGCGCATCGCTCCCGACGGGCAGCCGGTCGTGACGCCGTCGGGCCCGGTGCGTCGGGCGGAGGCCGAGGAGCTGGCCCGTAGGTTCTTCGCGGCCGCCGAGGGCGGCGACATGGACGCGCTGCTCGACATGCTCGCCCCGAACGTGGTGTTCCACGGCGACGGCGGCGGCAAGGCACGGGCGCTCGCCAGGTCGGTGACCGACCCGCGGCACGTCGCACAGTTGCTGGTCGGGGGCCTTCGCCGAGTCCGGATGCTCGGCGCCTCGATGCGGGCGGCGTGGATCAACGGCGGGCCGGGCGCCGTGGCCTACGACGCCGAGGGGCGGGTGGCCAGCGTGGTCGAGCTCGACATCGCCGACGGCGCGGTCCGGGCGATCCGCGCCGTCTCCAACCCCGACAAGCTCGGTCACCTCGGACCGGTGTCCGACATCGGACGGCTGCCGCAGAGGTGACGGCCCGCACACGAAACAGCCGGTGACTACGAGGGAGTCACCGGCTGGTCGGTGAGGGTGAGTGACGGGACTCGAACCTGTTTCGTATTCCTATTCCTATTGTGCCCTGCGCCTACATCTAAGAGACGGGCAAACCATCGCCGACACCCTGTGGCCGTCCCGCCGGCGTAGGTTCCTGGGCTGGTACCTGCTCAGCGGGAGGCAGCGCCGGCCGCCGACAGTCAGTCAAGGAAGGTCACCGTCTCGTTGAGGGGGGCACGGTCCACGCGGACGCAAGGTCTGGCCGGATCCGCATGGCCCACCGCCATGCCGCAGAAGAGGATGAGCGACTCGGCGGGAGACACGATCTCTGCAACCGTTCGGTGGTAAACCGACCATGCCATCTGCGGGCAGCTGTGAAGTCCCTCGGCCCGCAGCAGCAGCATGATGGTCTGCAGGTACATGCCGACATCGGCCCACTGGGGCGGGCCCATGCCACGGTCGATGTAAGAGAAGAGAGCAGCGGGGGCGCCGAAGCAGTGCCAGTTGGCGATGACCGCCCTGTGCCGTGCTGCTCGGTCGTCGCGAGGGATACCGAGAGCGCCATACCGCCTCTCGGCGGCAGCCCAACGGCGCTCTCGGTAGGGGGACGTGAGATCACGCGGGTACATCTCGTACTGCGGTTCGTCCCCTGGATCTCCCGCCGTGGCCCGCGCGACGGCCTGTTCCTTGAGCTTCTCCAGCCGCTTACCGGTGAGGACATAGGTGTGCCATGGCTGTAGATTCGCCCCTGACGGTGCCCTGGATGCGGCCGAGAGCACCCTCTCAAGAACCTCCTTGGGGACGTGATCAGGAGTGAACCCCCGCACCGCCTGACGCGTGGCCACCGCATCGTAGACATCCAACGGCCACACCCTCCCGTATCGTTTCGCCGCCTTCGCGCTGCTCCCTGTGCCGAGCAGCGCACACTTCTCAACGGTCCGAAACGATCGGAGGTGACATCCGGGTGGTGTGATCAGGTCACGATGCGCGGTCCACGACGTAGCGATCGGCCGTGCGGACGTAGTCCGCGGCGCCCATACGGCCAACGGATCCCAACCGGTCCAGGTCGACGTGGAAGTCGGTTGCGTCGATCAGCCCCTCCTCCGCGGTGACATGGACCACCTCCCCGATGACGATGAAGTGGTCACCGACCGGAACCACCGCAGATGTCCGGCATTCGAAGGCGATGGGGGACCCGTCGATACGAGGGGAGCGGACTCTCCGGCCGGACAGCGGACGCAACCCGGCCGGTTCGTACTCCGACTGTCCGTACGGCAGCGGTTTCGCCGAGGCGGTGGCTGCTTCGGCATGCTTTTCGATCAGCACGTTGACGGTGAACTCCCCCGTACCCCCTTCGGCCGGCACCCGCGCGTTGCGGCACGAGTCCTTCTCGCTGCCGTCGGGCCGGCGGCCGACACAGAAGAGCAGGGCCATGGGGGAGTATCCCACCGCTGTGTAGTACGAGAAGGGGGCCAGGTTGATCGCCCCGTGCGGGGAGACCGTGCTCACCATGGCCACCGGCCGGGGGACTACGCTCCACAGCAGCAATCGCTCGCGCTGCCGCACCGTCATGTCCGCTACGTCGATGTCCATCATGGATCAGCCGTTTTCGTCGGCGACGGGCTGTACCGGGCCGGAAGCCCGAAGGCTGTGCGGGCGCAGGTCCGTCCACTCGCGGTCGATGTAGGAGAGGCACGCGTCCAGCGTGCTGGTGACCCCGACGGGCGACCAGCCTGCCGGGATCGCCTGGCCCGCCGGCCAGACCGAGTACTGCCGCTCATGGTTGACGACGACGTGATGGAGGCCGGTGGTCTCGTCCGCTGTCATGAAAGCCGCCTTCGTCTCGTGGGGAGGGGATGGGGGTCCTGGTGCCGTGCGTCTCACGCCGGGCTGGGCGCGAGTTCCTCAGCGTGCAGGGCGCCGCGCAACCGCCGCAGCTCGGGGAAGGGCAGAGTGATGCGGCGCATGAGGAACTCCTCACCCGACGTGCCTCCGGTTCCCCGCTGGCCTCCGACCATCTTTGACATCAGGCCGAGGTGGGCCACTTTCCAGCGCCAGTAGCCGTTGCCGACGTCGAGCAGCGCCTCGGCCACCCGGTGCAGGCCGCCGCCGGCGATCCCGAGCCGGCAGACATCGGCCACGGTGCAGCCCTGACCTTCGGCGCAGGCCTCGAACGCCCGGTACAGCTCGCCCTCTTCACCGCCGTCCCCGAGCAGCCTGCCGAGGAGCATGAACTGCTGCGACTGCGCCCCGCTGGCCGTGCCGAGATAGGGCCGGAACTGGACGAAGTGCCGCAGCGGGAGGCGTTCCAGGACGAGTACCTGTTCGTGCAGGACGCGGAGGAGTTCGGCGGCGCGTTCGAGGAGTTCCACGCTGCTGTCCATCGCGTCGGCCGGCTGACCGGTTGGCGACAGCAGGTCCCTGGCCAGGCTCAGGTCCGCCACGGCCTGCTTGAGCCACAGCTCGCAGGACTGGTGGGCGACGATGAAGAAGTGTTCGGCCAGGACCACGGTCCGGTCGGCCGTCTCGGGTATCTGCGTCTTCTGGAGCGACAGCAGCACGTCCGTCTGGAGGTAGGAGGAGTAGTTCAACTCAGCCATGATCAGCTCCGCGTCAGTGAGTCCGGGTGGAGTGTGGAGTCGAGGAAGCCGGTGATGTCGGCGAGGAGGTGTTCGGCGTTCTGGAACGGATGGAAGTGATGCCCTTCCCGTTCGAGCAGGCTGAACGACCCGGTGGTCACCGAGGCCCAGCCGGCCAGCAGGGTGGCGTCCACGAGCGGATCCCGGATGCCGTGGTAGCAACGGACAGGGCAGGACAAGGGGGCGGCCCCCGGCTCGGGCCGGTACCCCTCGTGCGCCGTGATGTCCGCACGCAGTACCGGGAGCAGCACCTCCACCAGTTCCGGCTCGTGGGCGACTGCGGGGTCGATTCCGCCCAGGGAGCCGATGAGGGACCACAGTTCGCCGTCGGAGAGTCCCCTGGCCCTGATCCGGCCCTGCGCGCCGGGAGCCGGACAACTCGACGCCAGCAGACCGCGGGGTGCTCGGCCCAGCGTGCCGAGGGTCAGGGCGGTCTCGTAGGCGACAAGGGCACCGAGGCTGTGCCCGAACAGCACGGTGGGCAGCGGCGGCAGGCGCAGCAGTTCGGAGGAGAGTTCCGAACTCAGCGCGCGCACATCGGTCGACAGTGGCTCGGCGAAGCGGTCGCCGTGTCCCGGGTACTGCGCCGCGAGCAACTCCACGGTCGCCGGTATCCCGGCGGCCCATGCTCCGTATCCGGCCGCGGTACCGCCGGAGTGCGGAAGGCAGACGATCCGTGCGATGGGTGTGGGCGCTTGGACCAGCGTCCGCAGGCAGTGATCCCGGCGTGTACGAAGCATGAGGTGCTCCTCCGGTTCGGGTGTCTTCGTAAGCTCTCACGGCTCACGGGGCCGTCAGAGCAATCTTTCGGCTCTCCGTCACCGCCCCGGCCGGCCACGAAAGACTTCTGACACAACTGGAGCGGGCCCGTTCGGCCGTCTGTGACGATCTGCGTACCGGCGCCGGTGCCAGGCACTGCGAGCAGTGCGTTTCCCGTCTTCAGTGGGGATTGCGGACGATGAGCCGAACAGCGGTCGCTTCGCTCGATTTGACCGACGCGCGCACCTTCATGGAGCACGATCCACTCGAGTTCTTCGCCGAGGTGAGGGCGAGGGAGCCCGTGTACTGGCACGCGTCGTCGGACGGCCTCCCCGGCTTCTGGGTGGTGGCCGGGTACACCGACGTCATCTCCTGTTACGGTGCCTGCGACGCCCTGGCTTCGGGCCGGGGCACCGTGCTCGACGTGCTGCTGCGCGGCGACGACTCCGCCGGTGGCAGGATGCTGGCCGTCACCGACCGGCCGCGCCACCGGGAACTGCGGGCCCTGATGTGGCGCGCCCTGTCACCGAAGGTGCTCGGCAGAGTGGCGCTGAAGATCGAGGAGCGCACGGCCGCGCTCGTCGGGGACGCCCTCGGACCGGAGCCCTTCGACTTCGCCACCCGGGTCGCGGAACACGTGCCCATGAACACTATCTGCGACCTGCTGTCGATCCCCGACGCGGATCGGGCCGATCTGCTCCGGTGGAGCAAAGGGGCCCTGACCGGCGCCGACGAACTCGACTCCCTGGAATCGCGCAACGAACTCGTCCTGTACTTCATGGACCTGGCCCAGCGGCGGCGCGCCGACCCCGGTGACGACGTGATCAGCACGATCGCCACCGGGCTGATCCAGGGGGAGCCGCTGAGCCTCGAAGAGGTCGCACTCAACTGTTACAGCCTGATCATCGGGGGCGACGAGTCCTCGCGGGTCTCCGCCGTCAGTACCGTCAAGGCCCTCGCCGAGCACCCTGTGCAGTGGCGGGCCCTGCGGGCCGGCGACGTAGCTCTGGACACGGCCGTGGAGGAGGCCCTGCGGTGGGCGACGCCCTCGTTCCACTTCGCTCGTACCGCCACCCGTGAGCAGGTCATCGGGGGTCGGCGGATCCGGGCGGGGGACATCGTGACGCTGTGGAACATCTCGGCCAACAACGACGAGCGGGCGTTCGCCGAGCCGCGCACCCTCGACCTGTCCCGCTCACCGAACAAGCACGTAGCCCTGGGCCACGGGCCGCACTACTGCCTGGGCGCCTTTCTCGGCCGGGCCGAACTGCGCGCCTTGCTGAGCGTCCTCGCCAGGACGGTCCAGGACGTGGAGATCACCGGGCCGGCCACCCGGATCGAGTCCAACTTCCTCAACGGCTACAGCTCGCTGCCGGTGCGCTTTCTCCCGGGATGAGGGCACGGCGGACAAGGGCGACGGAAATGCGAACCGAGAAGAGGAACGACATGCGTGTGACGGTCGACCAGGGGCGCTGCATCGGCTCGGGAATGTGTGTCCTCGCCGTGGGTGAGGTGTTCGACCAGCGGGAGGAGGACGGCGCTGTCCGCCTGCTGAGGGAGGATGTGCCGGACGAGCTCCGGGACCGGGTGCGCCGTGCCGCCGAGGTCTGCCCCTCACGGGCGATCACGGCACAGCGGGACGCTGGGGCCCAGGCGGGGTGACGGACGCCATCGCCCCGCCGCTGGGCGGGCACGCGCTGCTGGTTCTGCTGGTCCAGGCCTCCTTGCTGCTCGCCGCTGCACTGCTGCTGGGGCGGCTCGCGATGTGCTGCGGACTTCCGGCCGTCTCGGGCGAGTTGATGGCCGGCATCCTGCTCGGTCCCTCAGTGGTCGGCCGGTTGGCCCCCGGTTCGCACCACTGGCTGGGGATGTCGCAGACGTCCCAGTTTCATCTCCTGGACGCGGTGGGTCAGTTCGGTGTCGTCCTCCTCGTGGGGACGACAGCCCTGGAGATCGACCTCACTCTGGTGCGGCGTACCGGCCGGGTGTCCCTCACCGTGGGCGCCTTGGGCCTGTTGATCCCTCTGGGATTCGGCTGCGCCTGGGCGTACTTGGCGCCGGCGGCCCTGTGGCCGGTCGGCCGCGAGCGCGGGCTGTTCGTCTTCTTCGTCGGCGTGGCCATGTGCGTCAGCGCCCTGCCGGTGATCGCCAAGATGCTGTCCGACATGCGGCTGCTGCACCGCGACATCGCCCAGTTGACCATTGCCGTGGGTGTGGTGGACGACGTCGCGGGCTGGATGCTGCTGTCCGTGGCCTCGGCCACGGCGGCGAACGCGCTCACGCTGGGGTCGGTCGCCGCGCCACTGATCCGGCTGGTGCTGGTCACGGTCTGTGCCCTGCTCCTCGGCCGGCCGGCGGTCCGATGGATGATGGCCCGTGCGCGGCACCAGCACACCATGACGGGCACGGCGACCGTGCTGATCGTCGGGTGTGCGGCGGTCACGCAGGCGATGTCCCTGGAGGCATCCTTCGGGGCCCTTGTCGGCGGCCTGCTGGTCGGCGCCGCCGGACCGGAGACGAGGAGGGCACTGGCGCCCCTGCGCTCCGTCACGCTCTCCGTCCTCGCCCCGCTCTACTTTGCCGAGGCAGGCCTGCGAATGAATCTGCTCGCGCTGGGCACCCCGGTGATCGCGCTCGCCGCGCTGGGCACGCTCGTCGTGGCGACCGTCGGCAAGTTCGCCGGGGCGCTGCTCGGCGCCCGCGTCGCCGGTCTCGACCGCCATGAGGCCCTGGCGCTCGGCGCCGGTATGAACGCGCGCGGAGTCATCCAGATCATCGTGGCCGGAATCGGTCTGCGGCTGGGGGTGTTGAACACCGCCTCGTACACCGTCGTGGTATTGGTCGCGGTCGGCACTTCGCTGATGGCACCCCTGGTACTGCGCAGGGCGGTGCGCCGTATCGCGCTCAGCGACGACGAACGGGCGCGTCTCAAGAGCGAGAGGGACCTGGCGGGCGTCTCCTGAGGAGACGCCCGGTCCCGTTCTACGCCGTGAAGGCGGCGAAGTCGATCGCGGCGAGGCGCTCCGGGTCGAGCAGGATCTGAATCTGCGCGATCCGGTCCTCGCGCACGGCGAAGCCCATCACCGACACAGGTACGCCGCCGCGGTCGACCAGGACGCCGGGGGAGCCGTTGACGAGAACGGCGGTCACCGTCACGCCGGGCTGACGGAACAGCGCGGCGCGCTCCGCCACGAGCCGGGCACCACGGATCGCGGCTGTGGCGGAGGCGAGGGCCGGGCCGCCGTCCGCGCAGAGCTCGACATCCGGGTCCAGTACGGACACCAGCCCGTCGAGGTCGCCGTTGCGCGCCGCGGCGAAGAACGCGTCCACCAGCATGCGCCGGGTGGCGAAGTCACCGCAGGAGTCCGCCTCGCGGGCGTGCTTGACCCGGCGCCGCGCCCGGCTGGCGAGCTGCCGGGTCGCCACGGTCGTACGCCCGATGACGGCCGCGATCTCGTCGAAGGTCAGATGGAACATGTCGTGCAGCACGAAGGCGACCCGTTCTGCCGGGGCGAGCGCGTCGAGCACGATCAGCAGCGCGAGGCTGACCGAGTCGGTCAGCAGAGCCTCGTCCTCGGGGCCGTGGGACGGCTCGGGCCCGATGACGGGGTCCGGCAGGTGCACGCCAACCGGATCCTCCGGCCGGGCGGCGCGTGACCTCAGGGTGTTCAGACAGATTCTGCTGATCACCGTGGTCAGCCAGGCGGGGAGGTTGTCCACCGCGTCCGCGTCGCTGCGGCTGAGTCTGATCCACGTCTCCTGTACGGCGTCCTCGGCCTCGGCATGTGAACCCAGCATCCGGTACGCGACATTCCTCAGGCGCGGCCGCAAGCTCTCGAACCGATCCGCCAGCCGATCGTCGTCGTGCACGGTCACACTCCTCGGTCGTCACGGGTCATCACTAGTGGGCGGCTAGCCGACCCCGATGCATGTGGACCCGACTTGGAGCACTGATGATCACTTCTTCATTGCATATCACACGGACTTCGCGGGGGTGGGTGACATGAGCCTTTCTCTGACCGAACCGCGGCGGCGCCGGCTGACCCTGTTCGCGATGTGCATGGCCACCTTCATGACCTCACTGGACCTGACCATCGTGAACGTGGCACTGCCGTCGATGCAGAGTGAACTGCACATGAGCGCGGCAGACCTGGAGTGGGCGATCAGCGCGTACTCACTGAGCCTGGCCGCGATCATCCCGGCCAGTGGGGCGCTCGGCGACCGCTACGGCCGCAAGCGGGTCTTCCTGACCGGCATGGTCGTCTTTCTGGTCGGCGTGATCGCCTGTGCCGTGGCATGGAACGCCGCCTCCCTCGTCGTCTTCCGCGCCGTGCAGGGCGCAGGCGGCGCCGCGATGCTCGCCCTGGGGCTCTCGATCCTCACGGAGACCTACCCACAGGAGCAGCGGGCCGGCGCGATCGGGGCATGGGCCGCGATCGGAGGCACAGGTTTCGGCGCCGGCCCCGTCGGCGGCGGGATTCTGCTCACCTACTTCACGTGGCCGTCAGTGTTCTGGATCAACCTGCCCTTCGCGGCACTGGGCATCGCCTGCACGGCCGTCGCGGTCCGCGAATCGCGCAATTCCAAGGCCCGCAGGCTGGACCTGCCGGGGATGGCACTGAGCTCGCTGGGACTGGTCTGCCTGACGCTCGGCTTCGTCGAATCGTCCGACCGGCCGTGGGGCGGGGCCCTGGTGGCAGTACCCCTGGTCACCGGGGCGGGCTTGCTGATCGCCTTCTTCTGGTGGGAGCGCCGTGCCACGCACGCCATGCTGCCGCCGGCCCTGCTGCGGGCACGGAGCTTCGCGAGCGCCTCGGGTATCTACATGCTGACCTACGGTGGGATGAGCGGCGCGCTCTTCTGGGTCACCCTGTACTTCCAGAACGTCGCGGGCTGGTCGGTGCTGCGCACCGGACTGTCCTGGCTGTTCATGAACATTCCCTTCCTGACCATGGCGCAGTTCGGCGGGCGGCTGGACTCCCGCTTCCGGTCATCGGTGGTGGCGACCTGGGGGACGTTGGTGGCCGCGGTCGGCGTGTTCCTGCTCAGCCGCGCGGGAACCACTCCGTTCGCCGTCAGCGCCCTCGGGTACGCGCTGTACGGCGGCGGCTTCGGCACATTCGTACCCGCCGTGACCCATGTGGCGATGCGGGACGTGCCCTCCGGCGTCTCCGGTGCGGCGTCCGGGGTGCTGAACGCGTCACGGCAGATCGGCTCCTCGGTGTGCCTTGCGGTGCTCGGCACCGTGGGTGTGAACGCGGCCACCTCCGCCTGGCAGGGCAAGGTGTCCGGGCTGGACGGGGCGCTCCGCACGGCGGCGCTGGGGCAGGGCCACAATGTGGGCGGCGGCCGGGTGCACACGGTGGTGGACACGCTCGGCAGCTCCTTCCGGCAGGCCACCGTGGACTCGTTCCTGCACGGCTACCAGCTGGCCGTGGGGATCGCTGCGGCCTGCACCGCCGTGGCCGCGGGCCTCGCCTGGACGGGATTCCGGCACCGGGCCGTGCAGCCGGAGGGCGCCACGCACCCGGAGGCGGCGGCCGAGGAGGAGACCGCCATGACCGGAAATGAACCCCATCGGGCGAGCCAGTGATCCGCATCACGATGCACTGGAGATCCTTGAGGGCAGGATGGAGGTGATCCATCCGCCAGGTCGGCGTGCCCGCGCCGCGTGACGGCCCGGGCACGCCGACCTGCGCCCGGCTTGACAACTGCGTCAGTGAGAACAGGCGATCGCTCCCGGGACCCATCCGTCCGAGGACGTCGGTGAGCGCCTGACACAGGCCGCACCGCCATGACACCTCTGCCGTCCCGGGTGCACCCTTCGCCGAGTCCAAAAGGCAAAAATCGCAACATTGCCTGTTTGCTACGGGGAGACACTCTTGAGCAAAGGCGTCAAGTTAATACGCTGGCCCGTAGAAGCCGATGCGCGGAATCACTGCAGAAGAGCCGGAATTCCCCGGCTGCTGGTGGTGGAGGCAGGTAACGACGCTCCCGTCTGCGTCGACCCCAGGGAGGACTGGATACGAGCACCGGCGCCCCGCGGCGACGTCGAAGCACGAATCCAGGCGCTGGCCCAGCGTGCCTACGGGCGGAAGACACCCGCCCTCGACTCCACCGGCATCCTTTGCTTCGGCACGGATTCCGTGGCCATCTCCAATACCCAGATCGGAATGATGGAGCATTTCGTCGCCCACTACGGCGAGGTGGTCTACCGGTCGGAGCTCGAACAACGGCTGGCCAAGGACACCGGCAAGATCACCAGAAACGCCCTCGATCTGCAGATCATGCGGCTGCGCCGCCGCATCGCCTCGGTCGGCCTCAGCATCCGCACCGTCTGGGGCCGGGGTTACATCCTCGAGGCTGCCACCGCCTGACGCGCATCGCGTTTTCCCGGCAGCAGCCGGTCGCTCCGTGTGCCCTCTGCCCGTACGCCAGACGGGCAGAGGGCTGTCCATGACGGGCCCCCTTGGTTCAGGAGCCCACGAGCGAGGCCTGGACGTCCAGGGTGATCCGCACCGTCTCACCCACCACGGCGGCGGGGATGTGCGGGGCGAGACCGAAGTCCGTCCGGTTGATCGTCACCGAGGCGCTGACACCGAGCACCGGCAGCTTGCGCACCGGGTCGGTACCGAATCCACCCGGTTCGGCGACCAGGGTGACGCCCTTGGCCACTCCCCGCAGGGTCAACTCGCCGTCGATCAGGAACCGGTCCTCGTGGTGGCGCACCCGCGTGGAACGGAACAACAGCTCCTTGTGCTGGTCGGCCGCCAAGACGTCCGCGCCGCGGATGTAGCCGTCGCGGGCCGCGTACCCGGTGTCGATACTGTCCGCCTCGATGCGGGCGGTCACCGAGGACTGTTCGACGCTTTCTCCCGTGGTAATGGTGCCGTCGAAGACGTTGAAACGACCGTGTACCCGAGTCACGCCCAGATGGCGGACGGCGAACCGCACTTCGGAGTCGGACGTGTCGATGGTCCAGGTCCCTGCGGTGTAGCCAGGAATGATCTCGGAAACCGTTTCGGTCATACTGCCTCTCCTCATCGGTTGCGCGTCACACGGCCCGCAATTTACGGGTCATGAGTACGACGGACCGTGAACCGGAAAGGTGACCGATGGACGCGCGTCAATCCTTGGCGGATTGCTTCGAGGAGAACCGCAGGGCCCTGCTCGGACTCTCGTACCGCATGCTCGGCTCCCATGAGGAGGCGGAAGACGCGGTGCAGGAGACCTGGCTGCGCCTGGACCGTGCCGACACGACGGCGGTGTGGAACCTGCCGGGTTGGCTGCGTACGGTCACGTCCCGCGTCTGCCTCGACATGTTGCGCGGTCGGCACGGGGGATGCGAGGACGATTGGAACGGTGATCTCACGTCGGCCACCGCGGCCACGGGCGAGGGCGACCCCGAGCACGAGGTGCTCGAAGCCGAATCCGTCGGCCTGGCACTGCTCGTCGTGCTCAACACCCTGAGCCCCGCCGAGCGCGTTGCGTTCGTGCTGCACGATATGTTCGGCGTCCCCTTCGACGAGATCGGCCGGATCCTGGACCGCAGCCAGACGACCGCCAAGAAGCTCGCCAGCCGCGCCCGGCAAAAGGTGCGTGCCCCGCGTGAGCGGCATCTGGTGGAGGCGGACCAGCACCGCGAGGTCGTGGCTGCCTTTCAGGTCGCGGCCTGCACCGGGGACACCGGGATCATTGCCGCCCGCCTCGCCCCGGACGTGGTGCGGCGCGCCGACGCGGCAGCCCTGTCGTCGGGCCGCCCGGCCAGGCTGAACGGCGCAGACTCGGTCGCCCATGAGGTCAGCCGGTTCGGGGGCGCGGCACGGCACTCGGAACCCGCCTTGATAGACGGCAGGGTCGGCCTGCTCGTGGCACCCGGGGGCCGGCTTCGCCTCGCCGTGTGCTTCAGCATCGAGGGCGGCTTGGTGAAGGAGTACGAGTTGGTTGCGGACCCCGCCCGGCTCAGGCGTCTGTGCATCAGGCTGCTTCCCGAAGCGTGAGCGCGGCCCGCCGTCGTTCCGTCCGGTCGGCCGGGCGGAGTGTGTTCTTTCGTAAATCTCTTTCCTGCGGGGCGGCCCTGCTGCGGCACGTGCAAAAGTCTGCGTGCAACGTCCAAGGATCTGGCCGCACCATCAGGACGGAAATCATGGTCAAGGACATAGTGATCGTCGGCGGCGGTACAGCCGGCTGGATGTCAGCCACGTATCTCAAGGCGAGTTTCGGTGACCGACTGGGCGTCACGCTCGTGGAATCGAAGGCGGTTTCGACGATCGGCGTCGGCGAGGCCACCTTCAGCACGGTGCGGAACTTCTTCCGGCACCTCGGGCTGAGCGAGCCGGAGTGGATGCCCCGCTGTCACGCCTCGTACAAGCTGGCCATTCGGTTCGAGAACTGGAGGGAGAAGGGCCATCACTTCTACCATCCCTTCGAGCGTCCCCGCGTGGTCGACGGGTTCTCGCTCGCCGACTGGTGGCGGCACGACGGCCCGAGCGACCGCTTCGACCAGGACTGCTCGGTGCTGGCCGCGCTGTGCGACGCCAAGCGCTCGCCCCGCCACCTTGGCGGCGGTCTGTTCGAGGAGGCCTTCGAGGCCGGGGAGGCGCGGGACATGGCCCGGGCAATCCCGGAGAGCCAGGGGACGCAGTTCCCGTACGCCTACCACTTCGACGCCACCCTGCTCGCCCAGTTCCTCAGCGAGTACGGGGTGGAACGCGGCGTGCGGCACATCCGGGACGACGTCCTCGACGTGCGCCTCGACCAGGACGGCTTCATCTCCGAGGTGCTGACGAAGGATCACGGATCCATCGGCGGGGACCTGTTCGTCGACTGCACCGGCTTCCGCGGACTGCTGCTGAACAAGGCTCTTGGCGTGCGGTTCGTCTCCTATCAGGAGTCCCTGCCCAACGACAGTGCGGTGGCCCTGCGCGTCCCCGTGGACGTCGCGACCCGCGGCATGCGGCCGTGCACGACCGCCACGGCCCAAGATGCCGGCTGGATTTGGACCATCCCCCTGCTCGACCGGATCGGCACCGGCTACGTGTACTCCAGTGCCTACACCACGCCCGAAGAGGCGGAACGGACGCTGCGGGCATTCGTCGGTCCCGAGGCCGTCGACCTGCCCGCCAACCACATCAAGATGCGGATCGGCCGCAGCGCCGAGTCCTGGGTGAAGAACTGCGTGGCCATCGGCCTGTCCAGCGGCTTCGTCGAGCCACTGGAGTCAACCGGAATCTTCTTCATCCAGAACGCCGTCGAGCAATTGGTCAAACACTTCCCCGACACTCGTGACGACGAGTCGCTGCGCCGCTCCTACAACCGCCAGGTCGGCGACGTCATGGACGGCGTCCGGGAGTTCCTCTTCCTCCACTACTACGCCGCCGCCCGCTCGGACAACGCCTACTGGCGGGACGCGAAGACCCGCACCATGCCCGACGGCCTGGCCGAACGCCTCGAGCAGTGGCGCTGCACGCTGCCCGACGAGAACTCGGTCTTCCCGCGCTTCCACGGCTTCGAGCCGTACTCGTACACGGCCATGATCCTCGGACTCGGTGGACTCGAGGTCCGGCCGCTGCCTGCGCTCGGCCGACTGGACGCGACCGCGGCGCGCCGCGAGTTCCAGCGGGTCCGGGCCCAGGCCTCCGCACTGATCGACCGGCTGCCCAGCCAGCACGAGTACCTCGTCCACCAGGCCGCCGGATTCGATGACGCCATGACCGGGCGCCTGGTGCCCACTGTCTGACGGCCTGCCAGGAGGTGCGTTGCCCATGCCTGTCACCAGGGCGGATCCCGACAGCCGCACCACGGCCGAACCGGTCTCCGCAACCGCGTACAGAACACTGATGGCGGCCTTCCCCGCTGGCGTCGCGGTGGTCACCACCGCCGACGAGGGCGGACAGCAGCACGGGATGACCTGCACCGCCGTCTCCAGCGTGTCCGTCAGTCCGCCCACGCTGCTGGTCTGCATCCAGCACTCCAGCCGCACCCTCGCCGTCCTCAGCAGAACCGGCAGTTTCGCCGTGAATCTGCTGGACGACCGGGCCCGCGCGGTCGCCGAACTGTTCGCCAGCCAGAGGCCCAACCGCTTCGAGCACGTGGCGTGGACCGCGCGACCGGGCTGCGGCGGACCACATCTCGCCCACGACGCCCACTCCATCGCCGACTGTCGCGTCACCGGCTCGGTGCCCGTCGCCGATCACGTCGTCGTCTTCGGTGAGGTCTTCAGGGTCACCACTGGCAACGACGCACGGCCACGCCCGCTGGTCTACGGAATGCGCGAGTACTGGTCACTCGCCCACACCGGTGCCGCTTCCCGCCCCAACCCGTAACCGGGCCACCCCTCGAACCCGGACATGGAGAGGAACGAATGACGAGCTACGGGATATCGCTGTTGCCGGACACCCTCCCGCAGCAGCGTAGCGCCAAGGACTACTACGCCAACCTGCTGACGGTGTCCGAGTTGTCCGAGGACCTCGGACTCGACTACGTCAAGATGACCGAGCACTACCTGCACCCCTACGGCGGGTACTGCCCCGATCCGCTCGCTTTCCTGTCGGCCGTCGCCGCACGCACCAGCAGGATCCGGCTGATGACAGGCGGCATCCAGGCCTCCTTCCACCATCCGATCCAGCTCGCTGCACGCACCGCCCAGCTCGACGCGCTCAGCGGCGGCCGGCTGGACGTCGGCTTCGCGCGTGCTTTCCTGCCCTACGAGTTCGACTCCTTCGGCATCGAGATGGACGGCAGCACGGGGCGCTTCCGCGCCACCGTGGACGCGGTCGTCCGGCTGTGGACCGAAGCCGGCGTGAGCGAGGAGACGCCCTACTTCCGTTACCAGGAAGCCAACTCTTTGCCGTTGCCGACACAGGACCCGCACCCTCCCGTGTGGGCCGCCGCGCTCCTCACCCGTTCCAGCTTCGAGTGGATCGGCGACTCCGGCTACAACCTCCTGATCGCCTCGGCGCCCAGCCGAGAGCAAGTGCACCAGGTGCGCGAAATGATCGAGGTGTACCGCAGCAGGTTCACCGCGGCGCCGAAGAACGCCGGCAAGCGGCCCCGGGTCGCGATCAGTGTCGCGCTGTACCTGGCCGACTCGCACGAGGAAGCGGTGGAGCAGGGCACCGCGGCGCTGCGCCGGCATTGGGACACCTTCGGCTCGGCCGCCGCCTCGTGGCGCAACCGCACCTCGACGTCGTACCAGGGGTACCGCGAGGCCGTGGTGGACAAGCACCAGGCCGGCCCGAGCGAGGCCGCCGGACTGGCGGTCATCGGCTCGCCCGACAGGGCGGTCGAGCAGCTGCGGCAGATCGAGCGCGAACTCGGTGCGGACATCGTCCTGTTCCAGCTCGACTACGGTCAGCAGCCCGCGGAGACGATGGAGCGCAGCCTGAAGCTGTTCGCGTCCGAGGTCCGCCCTCACCTGGGCGGGACGCGGTGACCGCGAGGCCGACCGGCCGCACGGTGCCCGAACTGTTCGAGGTGCAGGCGGCGCGCTCCCCAGACGCTCCGGCCGTGCTGTACAAGGACACCTCGCTCACCTACCGCGCACTCAACGAGCGCGCCAACCAGCTGGCCCGGCTGCTGATCGACCGGGGCGTGGGCCCCGACCGCCTGGTCGCGCTGGCCGTGCCGCGCTCTCCGGAACTGGTCGTGGCACTGCTGGCGATTCTCAAAGCAGGCGGCGCCTATCTCCCTCTCGATCCCCGCTATCCGACCGCCCGCAAGGCGTTCATGGTCCAGGACGCAGCCCCGGTCCTGCTCGTACGTGCCGGAGCGGGCTCGGCCGAAAAGGCGGAACTGGACGAGGTCGTGCTCGACTCCAGGGCGTGCGCCGAGGCCTGCTCCCGGTACAGCACCGAGGACGTGCGCCAGGCCGAACGTCCCGAGCCGCTGTCGGACCTGCACCTCATGTACGTGATCTACACCTCCGGCTCGACCGGGACACCGAAGGGTGTCGCGGTCACGCACGAGGGCGTCGCCGACCTGGTCGCCACCCAGGCGGACCGCTTCCGGCCGGCTCCTGGCGAGCGCGTCCTGGCCTGGGCTTCGGTCAGCTTCGACGCGGGATTCTGGGACCTCGCGCTCGCCCTGCTGCATGGGGGCACCCTGGTGGTGGCCGACGACGAGGATCTGCTGCCCGGCGACTCCCTGCACGAGACCCTGGTCAAGTACGAGATCGATCATGCGGTGCTGCCGCCGGCCGCACTGAGCGTCACCGAGAGCCAGGGAGTGCTGCCCCAGGGCACGATCATGTCCACGGGTGATGCCTGCACCCCTGCGCTGCTGCGCACGTGGGCGGCGGGTCGGCGCATGTTCAACGGCTACGGCCCGACCGAGGTGACGGTCGGCTGCACCATCGCCGGCCCGGTCACCGAGGCGGACGGCGTCGGTATCGGCATTCCGTGGACCGGGGCCCGGGTGTACGTGCTGGACGAGCACCTGCGGCCGGTGGCCGACGGCGAGGAGGGTGAGCTGTACCTCGCCGGCTCCGGCCTGGCCCGCGGCTATGTAGGCCGTCCGGGCCTGACCGCCGCGCGGTTCCTGCCCGACCCCTTCGGGCCGCCCGGCAGCCGCATGTACCGTTCCGGCGATCGGGGCCGAAGGGACACCGAGGGCCGGTTCCACTTCGCCGGCCGGGCCGACGGCCAGGTGAAACTGCGCGGATTTCGCGTCGAACTGGGTGAGATCGAGGCCTTTCTCACGGATCAGCCGGACATCGACCTGGCCGCAGTGGTCGTTGAGGGAGAACTCGCCGACGCCCGTCTCGTCGCGTACGTCACCGCCCGCCCCGGAAGCTTCGTCGACCCCTCCGGGCTGCGGGCCCGGCTGGCCGCCACCCTTCCGGAATTCATGGTGCCGACCCGCATCGAGATGCTCGACGCCTTTCCCACACTGCCCAACGGCAAGGTCGACCGAGGTGCCCTGGCCGCCCGGGACGCCACCGCCGCGCGGCAGCGGACCGGTGCCTTACAGGAGGCCCACACGCTGGAGGACCGGCTGTACGAGACGGTCGCCCGGCTGCTCGGCCTGCCGATGGCCGACCCCGAGGCGAACTTCTTCGACCTCGGCGGCAATTCCCTGCTCGCGGGCCGGCTGATCGGCTCGCTGCGTGAGGAGCTGGGTGTGCGCGTGCCCATCCGGGTGGTGCTGGGCGCGCGTGACCTGCGGGAGATCGCCCAGTCCCTGAACGGGTGACACACCAAGATCGGCCGCACCGGGGCCGCGGTCCCGGTACGGCAGAAATGGAGAGTTCCGTGACCCAGAAGCTGGTCCAGTTCCCGATCCTCAAGGAGCCGGCCTGCCCCTTCGACCCGCCGTCCACCATGCGCGCGCTCGACGACCCGGTGCAGGTCAGGCTCTGGGACGGCAGCACGCCGTGGCTGGTCACCGGATACGACCTCGGGCGCAAGCTCCTGGTCGATCCCCGGGTCAGCGCCGACTCGACCACGCCCGGCTATCCGCACTTCGACCTGGGCAGCCGCGAGCGCCGCAAGGACGGACGCTCGTTCGTGGCCATGGATGACCCCGAACACGCCCGCCAACGCCGCATGGTCTCCTCGCCGTTCGCCATCCGCTCCATCGAGGCCCTCAGGGGCGATGTCACCGCCATCGTCAACGGGTTGATCGATGACCTGCTTGCCGGGCCGAACCCGACCGACCTCGTCAGCCGGTTCGCCTTTCCCACCTCCACCCAGGTGATCTGCCGGATGCTCGGAGTGCCCTACGCCGACCACGAGTTCTTCCAGGAACAGAGCACCCTGATGCTGCACCGGGACAGCTCACCCGAGATGGTCGTGGGCGCCCAGGAGGCCCTACGCGGATATCTCCGGGAACTGATCGACCGGCAGATGAAGGAGCCCGCGGACGGTCTGATCTCCTCGGTGATCGAGACCCAGGTCCGCACCGGCGCACTGAGCCCTGAGCAACTGTCGTACATCTCCATGACGCTGCTGGTCGCCGGCCTGGAGACCACCGGGAACATGATCGCCCTGGGCACGCTGGCCCTGCTGTGCAACCCCGACCAGATGGCGCTCCTGCGGGAGACCGATGACCAGTCACTGATCAACCGCGCGGTCGACGAACTGATCCGCTACCTCAACATCTCGCACTCCGGCCGCCGACGTGTGGCCTTGGAGGACATCCCTCTCGGGGACATCACGATCCGCGCGGGAGAGGGGATCATCCTGGCCAGCGAGCTGGCCAACCGGGACCCTGAGCACTTCCCCGACCCCGACCGCCTGGACATCACCCGCGACGCCGCGCACCACCTGGCCTTCGGCTTCGGACCCCACCACTGCCTCGGCCGCCCCCTCGCCACCCTTGAACTCCAGGTGGTGTACGGCACGCTCTACCGGCGCGTCCCCACCCTGCGTCTCGCCACCGACTTCGCCGACGTCGCGTTCAAGTACGACGGTGTGGCCTACGGCGTCCGTGAGCTTCCGGTGGCCTGGTAGCCGGACCCCATGTCCGCCCCGTCTCAGGAGGAGCCCAACATGCACGACCCGCGCACGGCCGCGCCCGCGACTAGGAGCGGCATCGTGGTGGTCGGGGCCGGGCTGGCCGGTCCAGTCGCCGCGATCTACCTGGCCCGGCGGTTCGGCCGGGTCGCCGTGCTGGAACGGCACGCCGACACCCGTCGCATCCCGGCCGGGCAGAGCCGGTCACTCACGGTGATCCTGTCTCACCGAGGGTGGCGTGTGCTGCGCGAACTCGGCCTGGAAGAGGCCGTACGCCGGATCTGTGTTCCGCTCACGGCCCGCTGCGGTCATCTGCCGGACGGCAGTACCGTAGTGACTCCCTACAGCCGTGACGGAGCACCCATCTGGGCGGTCGAACGGAACCGACTGCACCGGCTGCTTCTGGACGCGGCCGAGGCTGAGCCGGGAGTAGATCTCCACTTCGAGCGCCCGGTCCTCGCCGTCGACCTGGAGGCACCGGCGTTGCTGGTCCGGGCCGGCACCGCCGAGCGGTGGATCCCATGCCGGCACATCATCGGCTGCGACGGCGTTCACTCGGTGGTTCGTGCCGCCCTGGTCGAGAAGGGCGCCCACGAGCAGGTGAGCACCCTGGAATTGGCCTACCAGGAGATCGTGCTCGACCTGCCCTCCTGCGATCGCGGGCTTAGACGCCGTCTCATTTGGAGTGTTGGGTAATCTGCACCGTGTGGTGATGGTCGAACGCATGGTGCCGGACGGGTTGTGGGAGCTGTTCCAGC
>NZ_JBVIJE010000033.1:0-84001 GCF_055581585.1 Streptomyces sp. NPDC031426 | reverse complement strand
CAGCAGCGTCCGCAGGAACCGGCCGAGGGCCACCGCGTCGTCCGGGTGCGCGTGCGCGGGCAGCTCCTCCAGCGGTACGGGCGTGCTCGCCGGGGACCGGCCGTAGAGGTGGAACAGTTGGTCGTTCCAGGTGATCTCACCGGTGAGCAGGTTCTCCTCGAAGCCGCCGATACGGCCCAGACGTTGGGCGTGCTGGAGCAGGCTCGCCAGCCGCGCCGTCTCGTCCTCGATACGCCAGATCAGCAGCACGCTGCTGCCGTGCCGGCTGATGCTGAGGTCCGCGACCGCCGACAGCGGCACCTGGTCGACGAGAGCGGTCAGAGGCACCCGGCGGCCCCGGAACGGCTCGCCGGTGGCGTAGACCCGCTCGACCCGCTGGAACAGCTCGCTCTTCCCGGCGGCCATGGGGTACGCCTCGAGCAACAGCGCTCCGCTGACCACCGCGCGCGGCCGGCCGCTCGGGTCCAGGAAACGGCTGTTGACGTGCTGGATGCGGAAGTCCACCAGCTGGCCGGAGCCGTCGACGTGCGGCACCAGCACCAGTGCGGGGTCGTGCAGTCCATCGGCCAGCTCCATCAATTCGGCGGCGTCCGGCAGGATCCGTGGGTTCTGGCCGGGGCACTGGCGGAGCGTGTACGTCTCCAGGGTGTGCGCGCACAGCTCGGCCAGGGCTTCCACCTGCCGGACGATCTGCGGCGGCTGCGGCTCCAGCGGCCCGGGCCAGGCGATCTCCAGGACGCCGTGGATGCGGCCCCCCGTGCCGGCGGGTACCGCAACCCGGCCGCCGGCCGGATGCAGGTGCCGGCCGATGGTGGGCAGCCCGATGTCGGCGAGCGACTCGAACCACTGACCGGTGAGCTCGGTCAGCCCCCGGCGGGCCACGGTCGCCACCTCCGGGGGGACGTAACGCCATCGGACGGCCTCGGCGGGGGAGAAGCCGGCGCTTCCGCTGAGGGTGAGCGAGCCGTCCGCGCCCGCACTCCACACGGCCACGGCGACCGCGCCGAGCGGGCGCAGTGCATGCTCCAGCAGAGCGTTGGCGACGTCCTGAGTGTCGTTCGCGGCCAGCGCTCCGCTCTCCGCAGCCCGCAGTCGCAGGGCGGTGTCCTGGCGCGTCGGCGTCTCGGCGGCGGTGCTCAGGAAGGCGTCCGCGATCTCCGACACCCGATCGCGGGCGGCCTGGTTGATGACGTCCACCGCGAACTCCAGGGGCGTGACCTTGGCCTGCGCGGTCAGCTCCGCGAGCTGCCGGGCGGCTTGCGCCGGACCGCAGCCCAGCCGTTCGACCAGGATGCCCTTGGCCAGCTCGATCAGCGCCCGGCCCTCCGCCTCCGCATGCGCGGTACGGACCTCGCGGCGCAGCCGTTCCACCGTGGCGGCCAGCCTGCCGACGGGGGAGGTGGGGGAGACGCCCGCGAGCTCCAGCGGCGCAGTGCCCGACGCGGCTCCGTCCGGTTCGCGTGGCTGCTCGGGCGTCTTCACGATGTGCACGCTCCTCGGCTGAACGACGCTTGGACGCGGGTCGTGCCGCGCCGGGCTGTACCCGCCCCGTCGGCGGGTGGCATCGGCGCGCTCACGCGGACAGCCAGCGTCGGACGCAGGCGATGAGGTCGCGGGTGTCGACGGGCTTGGTGACGTAGTCGCTGGCGCCGGAGGCCAGGGACTTCTCCCGGTCGCCGGGCATCGCCTTGGCGGTGACGGCGATGATCGGCAGCTCGGCGTACTGCGGCAGCTTGCGGATCTCGGCGGTGGCTGTGTAGCCGTCCATCTCCGGCATCATCACGTCCATCAGCACCAGCGCGATGTCGCGGTTGGCGAGCAGCGTGTCGATGCCCTTGCGCCCGTTCCCCGCGTGCAGCACCCGGAAGCCGTACATCTCCAGGATCCCGCTGAGTGCGAACAGGTTGCGCGCGTCGTCGTCGACGACCAGGACCGTACGGCCCCGGAAACTGTCGTCCACCGGCGGTGCGGGGTCCTGCGGGTCCTCGACCCGGACAAGGGAGAGCACGTCCCCGGGTGCCTCGGCGGCCAGGTGTAGGGCGATGCGTTCGCGCAGCTCGTCCAGGCTGGACAGGAACTCCAGGGACCTGTCGTCGGGGTGGGAGCGCAGTGCTTCGGCCCGTGCCACCTCTGGCCGGTGGCTGCTGTGGATGAGCACCGGTACGCTCGCCAGGCCCGAGTCGCCTTCGAGGGCCCGCAGGAACCGGCTCGCCTCCCCGTCGGGCATGTCCAGGTCCAGTACGACGCAGTGGCAGGACTCGGTGGCCAGCGTGCCCGCTGCCTCCTGCGCTCCGACGGCGGTGATGACGTCCACCGCCGGCAGCGGGGAGCCGTCGTCCGGGCTGTGCCGGGCCACGTCCGCGACCACGCTCTCGGCGACTAGGGTCAGCAGCCCGCGCGGCCGTTCCTCCACCACCAGGAGTCGGCGCGGCCGTTGCTGGGGAATGACGGGCTGCGGCGAAGCGGTGGGCTGGCCCGCGGTGGCGGCCGATGCGAGTCCTGCCGGTTGTTTCGGGCTGTTCGGGGTGGGCCGACCGGCGTTGAGCAGCTCTTCGAAGTCCGGCCGGGCCACGGGCAGATACAGCGTGAAGGTGGTGCCCCGGCCGGGCACGCTGTCCACCGCCACGGCACCGCCGAGCAGATGCGCGATCTCCCGGGTGATGGACAGTCCGAGGCCCGTTCCACCGTACCTGCGGCTCGTGGTGCCGTCCGCCTGCTGGAACGCCCCGAAGATCGACTCCAGGTGCTGCTCCGGAATGCCGATGCCGGTGTCCCGCACCCGGAACGCCACGACGGCACCGCCGCGCACGACGTCCTGCGGAACCTCTCCGTCCGTGGCGGGCTCAATGGCCAGCTCGACGCTGCCCAGCTCGGTGAACTTAACCGCGTTGGACAGCAGGTTGCGCAGCACCTGCCGCAGCCGGGAGTCATCGGTGAGCAGGTCGGCGGGCGCGCCCGCCGCCGTGGTGACCGCGAACTCCAGCCCCTTCTGGGTTGTCATGGGCCGGAAGGTGGCCTCGACGTAGTCGATGAGCCGGCGCAGCGGCACCCGTTCCGGGGTGACGTCCATTTTGCCTGCCTCGACCTTCGACAGGTCCAGGATGTCGTTGATCAGCTGCAGCAGGTCGCTGCCCGCGGAGTGGATGACGCCCGCGTACTCGACCTGTTTCGGGGTGAGGTTGCGCGAGGGATTCTGGGCAAGCAGCTGGGCGAGGATGAGCAGGCTGTTGAGCGGGGTGCGCAGCTCGTGGCTCATGTTGGCCAGGAACTCCGATTTGTACTTCGAGGCCAGCGACAACTGCTGGGCGCGAGCCTCAAGTTCCTGCCGGGCCTGCTCGATCTGCAGGTTCTTCGCCTCGATGTCGCGGTTCTGCGCCGCCAGCAGCGACGCCTTCTCCTCCAATTCGGCGTTGGAGCGCTGCAGCTCGTCCTGCTGGGACTGCAACTCGACCGAACGCGCCTGCAGCTCGGCGGTCAGCCGCTGCGATTCCTCCAGCAACTCGTCGGTGCGGGCGTTGGCCACGATCGTGTTGACGTTGACGCCGAGCGTCTCGCGGAGCTGTTCCAGGAAGTCCCGGTGGACGGGCGTGAAGGCGGTGACCGACGCCAGCTCGATGACGCCGAGGACCTGGTCCTCGAAGAGGATCGGCAGCAGGATCAGCGCGGTCGGCACCGCCTGGCCGAGCCCGGAGGAGATGGTCACGTACCCTTGCGGCAACTCGTCGACGGTGATGGTACGGCGGCTGCGCGCGGCCTGGCCGACCAGCGAGCGGCCGAAGGAGAACCGGGTGGGCCGCCCGTCGTCGTCGGGCCTGCCATAGGAACCGACGAGCCGCAGCTCCGGGCCGCGCTCACCGTCCTCGGCGAGGTAGAAGGCGCCGTACTGGGCCGACACCAGCGGCGTCAGCTCGTCCATGATGAGCTCAGCCACCACAGGCAGGTCCCGGTGGCCCTGCATGAGACCGGCGATGCGCGCCAGGTTGGTCTTGAGCCAGTCCTGCTCCTGGTTGGCCCGGGTGGTCTCGCGCAGCGACTCCACCATGGAGTTGATGTTGTCCTTGAGCTCGGCGACCTCGCCGGAGGCCTCCACCGTGATCGAGCGGGTCAGATCGCCCTCGGCCACGGCGCTGGCCACGGCGCCGATGGCCCGTACCTGACGGGTCAGGTTGCCGGCCAGCTCGTTGACGTTCTCCGTGAGCCGCTTCCAGGTGCCCGAGACGCCCTCCACCTCGGCCTGGCCGCCGAGGCGTCCTTCGGTGCCGACCTCGCGGGCGACGCGGGTGACTTCGTCGGCGAAGGCGGAGAGCTGGTCCACCATCGTGTTGATGGTCGTCTTCAGCTCCAGGATCTCGCCGCGTGCGTCCACGTCGATCTTCTTCGACAGGTCGCCCCTGGCCACGGCGGTCGTCACCAGAGCGATGTTGCGTACCTGACCGGTCAGGTTGTTCGCCATGGAGTTGACGTTGTCGGTGAGGTCCTTCCACGTGCCGGCCACGTTGGGCACGTGGGCCTGGCCGCCGAGGCGTCCTTCGGTGCCGACTTCGCGGGCGACGCGGGTGACCTCGTCGGCGAACGCGGACAGGGTGTCGACCATCGTGTTGATCACATCGGCCAGCGCGGCGACCTCGCCCTCGGCCCGGATCGTGATCTTGCGGGACAGGTCGCCCCGTGCGACAGCGGTGGCGACCTGCGCGATGGAGCGCACCTGGCCGGTCAGGTTCGACGCCATCACGTTCACGTTGTCGGTGAGGGCCTTCCAGGTGCCCGAGACGCCTTTGACGTCGGCCTGGCCGCCGAGGCGTCCTTCGGTGCCGACTTCGCGGGCGACGCGGGTGACTTCGTCGGCGAAGGCGGAGAGCTGGTCGACCATCGTGTTGATGGTGTTCTTGAGTTCGAGGATCTCGCCGCGGGCGTCGACGGTGATCTTCTGCGACAGGTCGCCCTCGGCCACCGCCGTCGCCACCTGGGCGACATTGCGGACCTGGGCGGTGAGGTTGCCCGCCATGAAGTTGACCGAGTCGGTCAGATCCCGCCAGGTGCCCTTGACGCCTTTGACGTCGGCCTGGCCGCCGAGGCGTCCTTCGGTGCCGACTTCGCGGGCGACGCGGGTGACTTCGTCGGCGAAGGCGGAGAGCTGGTCGACCATCGTGTTGATGGTGTTCTTGAGTTCGAGGATCTCGCCGCGGGCGTCGACGGTGATCTTCTGCGACAGGTCGCCCTTGGCCACCGCGGTGGTCACCTGGGCGACGTTGCGGACCTGGTTGGTCAGGTTGCCCGCCATGAAGTTGACCGAGTCGGTGAGGTCCCGCCACACCCCAGCGACACCGGGCACCTTGGCCTGGCCGCCGAGGCGTCCTTCGGTGCCGACCTCGCGGGCGACGCGGGTGACCTCGTCGGCGAAGGCGGAGAGCTGGTCCACCATCGTGTTGACGGTTTCCTTCAGCTGCAGGATCTCGCCGCGGGCGGGCACGTCGATCTTCTGCGACAGGTCGCCCTTGGCCACGGCAGTGGCCACCTGGGCGATGTCACGGACCTGGGTGGTCAGGTTCCCGGCCATGGCGTTGACCGAGTCGGTCAGGTCGGCCCAGGTTCCGGAGACCCCCGGCACCTCCGCCTGGCCGCCGAGCGTCCCTTCGGTGCCGACTTCTCGGGCCACGCGCGTCACCTCGGAGGTGAACACGGACAACTGATCGACCATGCCGTTGAACACGCTCGCGATCTCACCCATGAGACCGTCGGCGTCCTCCGGCAGACGTGTCCCGAAGTCGCCGTCCCGCACGGCCGTCAACCCCGCCAGGAGCTGTCTGAGCTCCCCGTTGTGCGGCCCGGCGTCGATGAGCTCGGCCTTGTCGATGTTCATGCGCACCCTCGTCCCGCTCCCCTGGAGCCCTCGGCAGTGAAGACTCGCCCACCCCGGCGGGCCGCGGTGGGCCCGTAAACGCTCTGCATTCCCTCACCTCACGGCTTTGGGCGAGGAGAAAATACGCCGCAGGCTAACCCACTCGGTACCCGCCGAACAAAGCCTCCGGTCGCTGCGTACCAGGGAAGAAATCCGCCACGAAGTGCCAGGCATGACACCGGAGCCATGGGGTAGTTGGCCCAGTTCTCGTCTCTCGATGTCCACCAGGATCGTGCCGTAGGTGTGCTCCAGTAGGGGTGCCGCCCTGCGCACGACCACCGACGCGCCATCTGGGAGCAGATCACCCACGGGCTTTCATGATCGCGGAGCTGGGTCCCTGTGACGGCCAGGTCGGCACGTACAGCAGGTGGACCGATTTCGATGCGCTGGAGGCCGAACGCACCGCCGTCGCCTACCTGTCGTCCACCACGAGCCGAACGGCGGGCCTGGATGAGAACATCCGATCGCCCAGATGTATGGCGGGGCCGGCCGTTCGAGCACGAGCACCGCCTCGCCGAACGCCTCCACAGCAGCCTGCTGCACACCCTGCCGGACGTGGAAGGTGTGGACGTCGCCAGCAGCTGCGCGACCGCCGCCGACATGGCCGGGCGCCGTTGGCGCCTGGAACAACTCGCCACCGCGCTCGCAACCGTGACGGGCGGGCTCAGTGCCGACCGAAATCCGTGCCTTGCTGCTCCACCGGCAACCCGACGCCGAGCTGCCCGACGACTGCGGCCTCCTTGTCGTCCGCTGCCCGGTCAACAGCTCGCCGGGAGGCTCGGCTTGCGGTCGGCTGAAGGGCGAGCGGTCTCGATGCCGCCGGGTCCGTAGTGATCAGCGACCGATGTAGAAGCGGATCGTGGTACCCGCCTCACCGGTGTGGATACGCACGAGGTCGGCGACGTGGTTGACGAGGAGCAGGCCCCGGCCGCCGGGCCGTTCGGGTGCCGGGGGGCGCCGGCCGGCCAGTGGATCGGTGAGCCGGCCTGCGTCCTGCACCTCGCAGACGACCTGCTTGTCCTCCGCCCAGATCCGCAGCGTGCCGCCACCTGCTCCATGAACGACGCTGTTGGTGGTCAGCTCTGCCACCACCAGCTGGAGATCCTGCAGCCGTGCCCCCTCCAACCCCAGCCGCTCACCCTCCCGTACTGCAAACTCACGTACCGTTGTCAATTGGCCACTGCCCTCGAAGCTCGTCGCCTGGGCGGCCGGCGGCACGGGCAGAGCCTGGTTGTACCTGGCGACGACCGCCTCGGGACTGTACGCAGCCGAAGCCGTCTCGCTCCCCTCGGCGACCACCACCGGGTGGGTGGCCCAAGCGTCCTTCAGCACCCCCTGGTCGAGCCCGTCGACGTCGTACGGGCACAGAATCGTGACGGCACGCCCAGTGAATGCCTCGTTGATCAGCGCTTCGTGCTGCACACACGCGGGGTACTCCACCGCGCTGCGACCGGGCCAGATCGGCTCACCGATGATGCGCACCCGTCCACTGGTATGGGCATCGGCGAACTGGCGCAGCACTCCGGGAATGATCCGCCCCGGGTTCCGGCCCGCCTGCGTCATGTCCACGAAGTGAACCCGACGGGCCTGGTCACTGAGCTGGTCCTTGATCAGCTGGAGTCGGTCCGGCGGCGCAGCAACCGCAACCGGTTCCTCCTTGGCCAGCCCCTCGAGAACGAAGGGGACTGTACCTGTCACATACTGCTGCTCCCCGCTGTAGAACAGCGCCGGATGCACAAACTCCTGGGGCCCGGGTGCGGTGCCGGTCATGCAGCCACCTCGATCCCGCCCAGGCCGGGCCAGAACAAGTCCAGAATGCGCGGTACCTGGGGCGGTGGTTGGTCAAGGACGAGCAGGCGATGCCCACTCAGTGACCGTGCGGTCATCACCAGATCCGTCACCCCCGCCACGTCGATGAACGTCAGCTGGGACATCTCGACGTACAGGCAGCTCTCGCTCCGCCGTGACAGCTGGCCGAGGGCTTCCTGCCACATCGGCCGCGTACTCACGCCGATCTCGCCTTTCGCATACACGCCTGGGCGCTCCAGCAGCGGACGTACCTCCAGCCGAGCCCCGCCGAGTGACGGCGCGGCGCAGTGCGCCTCCCTATCGAGTGGGACATCCACGCGCTTCCCCTCACTCTGCCCGAATCGCCCCTCGACGGCGTGCACCCGGATGAGTACAGCCGCTGTCCATCTATACCAGGCGTATGACGCGAACCCGGCGAGTTGTCCGACGACCGGGATTCGACGGTATCGCGCAGAGGTTGCCGGGAAGGTCATTTAGCACTGGTGGCCAGTGGCTATCGTCCGCCAGGCACCAGGATTATGACTGATGATCAGGCTGAGGCGTACGGTCGCCACGTCCAGGGAGACGATCACCGGATACAGCGGTGAGGTGGTGCCGTGCATCATCAGCACCTCGTTGAACCGCTCGTACTCCACCGGCGCCCGCCGCGCGGGCCGCGCGGGCCGCACATGCACCATCGCCGGCTGCGACAAAGCAGCTTGTGCGTCGACCGAGTCGCGAACACGGCCGGTCCGGTCGGGACCAGGGAGCGACGACTCATGTACCGCCATGCCGTAGCGGCCCGCATAGAGTGGCTGGAATAGGGCATACGCGAACCACGCCTCGTCGAAGTGCACCTGCGGGCTGCTCGCCGAGAGGGTGCGCTTGAGGTCGCCTGCCGCTTCCAGGCGGCCGGCGCCGCGAGCGAGATCAAAGGCGACTGACTGCACTCCGGGCATGCGGCTGACCTGCGTGCGCTCCCTGACCGAGGTCCGAGAGGCACTGGCCAAGGAGACACCGGACTGCGTACTGCCCATCGGTGCCAGCAGGCACAGGACGTGCGGGGTGGCATGACGCGAACCGAACCGCACGAGGCCCGGCGTGGCGCCGGGGGCTGCCGTCGCGCGAGTACCGGCGCGGCCTCCATGACCTGCGCGATGGACTGGCGGGGGGCGGCAGGTGGGCCGTGAACGGAAGCCGGACCCCTCCCGTGCCGCCCGCCGCTGACGTCGTAACCTCGGAGCCTGCCGCCTGCCTGACGCGGGAGCGGGACAGCGACACGTCCGCGCCGACGACCGGCCCGCCGTGTCTGAGCTGCGTCTGGCTACGACCGTGCGCAGCTCACTCCCGTGCCCCCGGACTCCCGTCGGGCTCGACGCGGACCACCACGGCGTGGGAGCCGAGGCCAAGGAGGTGGTCTGCGGGGATGTCGCCGAGTGCCGTGTAGAGCCTGAGGATGTGCCCGGTCGTGTTGTCGAAGGCGATGTCCTTGACGGTGCCGTGCGCGGTGCCGTGTTCCGTCAGGACCCGGTGCCCGAGGGCCTCCTGATGGGCGGGAACATCGCTCCGCCCGGGATCGGTGCCGGTGCGGGAGCGCACGATGACGGCGTCCCGTCCGACGGCTTCGATCGCGTTCCAGGCGATGGTCGTGGCGTGTTTCGGGGCCCCGGACAGACGCAGGCAGGCGATCCGTCCGTTGTGGGCATCGATGGTCAGCGACTCCACGCGCCCGAGCTGTTCGGCCTCTTCGGCGGTGATCACGGGTATGCCCAGGGCCTGGGAGAACATCATCATGCCGCGCCTCCTTCTCCGGACGTGGGTGCGCCGGCACACGGTGGCGCGGCCTGCGCACGGAAGGCCTCGACCTGGGCGCTGAAGCTGGGCAGGTCGTCGGCGATGAAGCGGTTGGCATGCGGAGGGACAACGAGAGCCCGGCCGGAGACGGCCAGTGTCTCCCCGCGCGGGATGAACGTCTTCCGCTTCCGGGAATCGAGGTTTTCGTGGGCGGCGATCTCGAATCCGACGACCCGTCCGCCGACGCCGGCCTCGATCACCACGTCCAGGACCGTGCCCACCTCGGTCCCCTGGTCGGTGAGGACGGGCGCGCCGATGACCTGACCGCGTTCGGCTTCGCCGGTCCCCACGACCACGTTGCGGTTCTCCAGGACCGCCTCACTGAAAATCATCACGGCGGACGGTCCGATGGCATGCACTCCGGAGAACGGGAGGCTCTCCTTAAGAGGGCCGGACAACGGCCCGCGTCCGCTCAGGGTGAAGCCTGTGATCCGACCGGCCTGAGCATCGAAGACGGTGTCGCGGATCTGGGCGACCTCCTCGCCGCCCAGGGTCACGACCACGCGCTTGGTCAGTTCGGAGGCGAGCATCAGGGAGTTCACCGTCCCCCCTCCTTGCCGCTCCGGTGACCTGAACGCACCGCGATCACCGTGCCGTTACGGCGTTTCGCCTGGACTGCCAACGTTGTCGCGGCGAGCAATCCTGCCACCGCGATCAGCAGGACCACCCAGCCCCACCATTCCATCGCCGACCTCCTTGCTTCCGTCGTCACTCGGGCCGTCGCGCTGTGTGCACGTCCCTGGGCTATCCGGTTGCCCGCGGTAAGGGCGTCGCACGCCTACGGCGCACTGTGAGGCGCGAGTTGGAGACATCAGGGCACCCCTGATTACCTTCCTGGGGCGGCGGGCGGGGGCGAGCAGAAGCGGGTGCCGGCTGGTGCACGAGGTGTCTCTCCATGCGGGTGAGCGTGGCGAAGATCCGCTGTCCGGTGCGTTGTCAGGTCGGGTGCCCCGTGGATCCCAGCGTGGCCTATGCCTGCCTGTGGAGACTCCGGGTAGCCGCACCGGTGGCGATGCGCCCAGCCGGGGTCGAGGAGCAGAACATGGACGCACTCGCACAACTCATTCAGGAGGCCATGAGACGCCAGCACATGTCGGCCGAGGCGATCGCCGTCGGCACCGGCATTCGGACGCCGCGCATCAAGGCATTCGCGGAGGACGGCGCGATGGGCCCTGTCCGGCCTACGGAAGAAGAGCTGACCGCCCTCGCCGCGATGCTTTCGATGCGCACCGCCGACGTACTGGTGGCGGCGTATGCCGCGGGCCCCAGCCGAGTGGGGGCGACGAGCTGAGGCGTCCCGCCTCGAAGGTGCCGACGCGATCCTTGTCCCGGGCCTGTCGTTCCCCTGCTGCCGGCTGCCCCACCGGCATGGGCCGGCGTGGGTCGGAAGCGGGGAGCCGGCGCATCGGCGGAGCCGAGGACGTCGGTCGGGACGCTGGCGCACTGCCGCGCTCCTGCCGTGAGTGCGAGCAGGACGTGGTGAAGGAGACAACCCGTCGGGGCGCGCTGCGTCTTCTGCGCGTGGGAGGGCAGCGGCCTCGCGGGCGAGTCGTCCTCTTCTGCGACCGGCTGTGCGAGTGGATCGTCTGCACACGGCCTGCGGCCGGGAGAAGATGCGGCGGATCGGGCCCGCGCCCTAGTAGCCGGCGGTCTTCGGAGACGGGTTGGCTGTCCCACTTCGCGCGCCGCCGGGCCGTCGTACGGTGTGTCGCCCGGAGGGGCGCCGTAGACGCGATTCTGCGTGCGGGCGACGGTCGGCGGCCGTGCCCGGCCTCGCCCGAGGGCCCGGCCGCCGTTGCCGTGGGGGCTGTTCAGCCCAGTTCGGCGCCCTTGGCGGCGGCCTCCTCCTCGGTCCGGGCCTGTCCGGTGGCGAGCGTGCCGCCCGCGCTCTCCAGGTGGGCCCGCACGAACCACTGGAACTGCTCCAGGTCGCGCAGCTGTTCGATGAGAAGGTCCTCGGTGGCAGTGTCTATGCCGCCCGCCTCCTTGATCGCGGCGCGGACCCCTTCGATCACGCCCGTGTAGACGAGGTCGAGGGCGCCGAGATGGGCGATGGCGTCGGCCCTGCCTATGGAGTAGTCGTCCCAGGTGCGTTCGGCCACGAGCGCTCCCGGCGTTCCCTGCGCGACACCGCCGAGCGCGGCGATGCGCTCCGCCACGTCGTCGGCGATGTCCCGGACCCGGTCCACCTGGGGGTCGATCATCTCGTGGACGGCGATGAAGTGCGGCCCGACCACGTTCCAGTGCACGTGTTTGAGCGTCAGATGCAGATCGTTCAGGGCGTGCAGGCGCAGCCGGAGCAGACCGATCAGCCGGCCGGCCGCCTCGCGCTCGATGCCGGGGACGGTGTACTTCGGGGTCAGATCCTGTGTCATGACTCACCTCGGTATGTCTACGAAGACTCGGTTTCCGCGCAGATCGCGCGTCCGCACCAGCTCGCTTGCCCCGGTTCCTCCGGCGCAGACATAGGCGGTCGAGGCCGCTGCCGTCTCGGCGTGCATGGCAGGCGGTAACCGGGCAATGCGCGAAGTTGTGACACGCATCGTCATCATCGTCCTGACTCTGCTGGCCGCTCTCGGCGCCCTTGCCGCGGCGGTCGCCGACTCACCCGCCTGGTGGTTCGCGGCCCTGCCAGTTACGTTCCTGGGCGCGCTCGGCGCCTGGGATCTGCTGCAGCGCCGGCACTCGGTGCTGCGTAACTATCCCGTCCTCGGACATCTCCGCTTCCTCATGGAGAGCATCCGCCCGGAGCTGCAGCAGTACTTCATCGAGCGGAACTTCGACGGGCGCCCCTTCGACCGGGACGTGCGCAGCATCGTATACGAGCGCGCCAAGGGCACCGACGCGGAGGAGCCGTACGGCACCGAGCGGGACGTGTACCAGCCTGGTTACGAGTATCTGGTCCCGTCGATGGCGGCGTGCCCGGTGCCCGAGTCCGCGCCGCGCGTGCGGATCGGCGGCCCGGACTGCGCCCGTCCGTACGACATGGCCCTGCTGAACGTGTCGGCGATGAGCTTCGGCTCCCTGTCGGCCAACGCCGTCCTCGCGCTCAACGGGGGTGCCGCGGCCGGGGGGTTCGCCCAGGACACCGGTGAGGGCGGGCTGTCCGAGTACCACCTGCGGCCTGGGGGCGACCTCGTGTGGGAGATCGGTACCGGGTACTTCGGCTGCCGCACCCGGGACGGGGGCTTCGACGCGGCCGAGTTCGCCGACAAGGCCGCGCACGACCACGTCAAGTGCGTGTCCCTGAAGCTGTCGCAGGGCGCCAAACCGGGCATCGGCGGTGTCCTGCCCGGCGCCAAGGTGAACGCCGAGATCGCCCGCGTCCGGGACGTGCCCGAGGGGCGGACGGTCGTCTCGCCGCCGTACCACCGGGTGTTCTCCACTCCGCGTGAACTGGTCCGCTTCATCGCCCGCATGCGCGAGCTGTCCGGTGGCAAGCCCGCCGGGTTCAAGCTGTGCGTGGGCTCGCGACGGCAGTTCCTGGCCGTGTGCAAGGCCATGCTGGAGGAGGGCACGGCGCCCGACTTCATCGTCGTGGACGGCGCCGAGGGCGGAACCGGCGCGGCGCCGCTGGAGTTCGCCGACCATGTGGGAACCCCGCTCACCGAGGGCCTGCTCACCGTGCACAACGCCCTCGTGGGAACCGGCCTGCGCGACCAGATCCGGATCGGGGCCAGCGGCAAGATCGCCACTGGCACCGACCTCGTCAAGCGCATGGTGCAGGGCGCCGACTACGGCAACGCCGCACGGGCCATGATGTTCGCCGTCGGCTGCATCCAGGCCCAGCGGTGCCACACGAACACGTGCCCCACCGGTGTCACTACCCAGGACCCCCGCCGGGCCCGTGCCCTCGACGTCCCCGACAAGACGGCGCGCGTCCAGCGCTTCCAACAGGCGACGGTGGCCAGCGCGTTGCAGCTCATGGCGTCCATGGGCGTCACCGATCCCGCAGACCTGCGCCCGCACATGCTGCGCCGGCGCATCGACCCGTTCACCGAACGCTGCTACGAGGAGCTGTACGAGTGGCTCGAGCCCGGGCAGCTGCTCGCAGAGCCGCCGGACTCCTGGGCGGCCGACTGGAAGGCCGCCGACCCCGACCGTTTCACCGTGTGACCTGGAGGAATCACGTGGCCCGTACCGTTGCCCAAGTTATCGTGGACGCGCTGAGCGAACTCGGCGTGCGCCAGGTGTTCGGCGTCGTGGGAGACGCGCTCAACCCCCTGACCGACGCCATCCGCACCACCGAGGGCCTGGAATGGGTGGGGTGCCGCCACGAGGAGGCGGCGGCCTTCGCCGCCAGCGCCCAGTCGCAGCTCACCGGAACCCTCGGCGTGTGTATGGGCACCGTCGGACCCGGTTCCGTCCACCTCCTCAACGGACTGTACGACGCGGCCAAGAGCCACGCCCCGGTCCTGGCCATCGCCGGCCAGGTACCGCTCGCCGAACTCGGCAGCGACTACTTCCAGGAGGTCGACAACGACGCCCTCTTCAGCGATGTGGCCGTCTTCCGCGCGACGGTCACTTCCCCCTGCCAGCTGCCGCAAGTGCTGGAGACGGCGGTGCGCCATGCACAGGGCCGCAAGGGCGTCGCCGTCCTCACCGTGCCGGGCGACCTGGGCGACCGGGAACTGACCGCCGACCGGCCGGCCCGGTTCTCCCTGAACGCTCCGGTGAGCCGGCCGGAGGAGCCGGCCGTACGCCGCGCCGCAAAACTCCTCGACCGTTCCGAATCGACCACCCTGCTGGTCGGGGAGGGCGCCCGCGCCGCCCGCGACGACGTCCTCGCCCTCGCCGACCGCCTGGCCGCGCCCATGGTGCTCACCCTGAAGGCCAAGGCAGGATTCGAGGGCGAGGCCAATCCCTTCCAGGTCGGCCAGACGGGCCTGATCGGCAACCCGGCCGCCGCGGCGGCCCTCCAGGACGCGGACACCCTCCTCCTGCTCGGCACCGACTTCCCCTACCGGGACTGGTATCCCGAGGGCCGGACCGTGATCCAGGTGGATACCGAGGCCACCCACATCGGACGCCGTGTCCCGGTCGACGTCGGGCTGGTCGGCGACACCGGCACCACCGTGCGCGACCTCCTGGACCACCTCACCGCCGCACCCGCCGGGTCCGAAGGCGGCCGCGACCGCTCCCACCTCCACAAGGCGCGCGAACGGTTCGAGCAGTGGCGCTCGGGCCAGGCCCGGCTCGCCGACCCCGCCCACGACAAGGGCCTCGCCGGCCGCGTCCGCTCCGCCCTGGACAACCGCCACCACGCCATCCGCCCGGAGGCGCTGGCCGCGGCAGTCGACCGGATCGCGGCCGGCGACGCCGTCTTCACCTCCGACACGGGCATGGCCACCGTCTGGCTCTCGCGCTTCGTCGAGATGCGTGGCGACCGGCGCCTGATCGGCTCCTACAACCTCGGCTCGATGGCCAACGCCATGCCCCAGGCACTGGGCGCCCAGTGCCTGGACCGCGAACGCCAGGTGGTGGCCTTCTGCGGCGACGGAGGGCTGAGCATGCTCCTCGGTGACCTCATGACCCTGAAGACCTACCGCCTTCCCGTCAAACTCGTCGTCTTCGACAACCGCCGGCTGGGCATGGTGAAACTCGAGCAGGAGCAGGCAGGGCTGCCCGAGTTCGGGACCGTGCTCGACAACCCCGACTTCGCCGCCGTGGCCGAGGCCATGGGCATCACCGGGATCCGCGTGACGGACCCGGCCGAGGTGGAGGGCGCCGTGCGCCGCGCTCTCGGCGCTCCGGGCCCGGTGCTGCTCGACGTTCTCACCAACCCCGACGAGATCGCCGTACCGGCCAAGCCGACCGTCGAGCAGGGCTGGGGATTCGCGCTGGCCAAGGTCAAGGAGGTCGTACGCAGCCACGGGGAGCAGGACTGAGACAGGACGGAGGAATGCCGGTCGGGCAGCCGGGTATCCGCCTGCTTGCCGGAGAACGACCGGCAAGGGCAGAACCGATCGACTGGGAGGGGCGCACGATGGCGACGACGGCCGTACCGACTGCCGAGGAGACGGTGGACGTACCGGACGTACCGGAGATCGCCGACCCTTCCAAGGTCGCGCCGAGGGATGCGCGGGAGCTGTCCAAGGTGTTCTTCGACCAGCTCGCGGTGCTGGAGGAGGGCACGCCGGAGCACCAGTACGCGCGCAACACGCTCATCGAGATGAACATGTCCCTCGTCCGCTACGCGGCCGGCCGGTTCCGCAGCCGCGGCCCGCAGGAGATGGAGGACATCGTCCAGGTCGGCATGATCGGCCTGATCAAGGCGATCGACCGGTTCGAGCTGTCCCGCGAGGTCGAGTTCACCTCCTTCGCCGTGCCGTACATCGTCGGTGAGATCAAGCGGTTCTTCCGCGACACCTCCTGGGCCGTGCACGTACCGCGCCGGCTGCAGGAGGCGCGCGTCCAACTCGCCCGTGCGAAGGAGGAGTTGAGTAGCAGGCTCGGCCGGACGCCGACCACCAAGGAGCTGTCGGAGCTGATGTGCCTGCCCGAGGAGGAGGTCGTGGAGGCCCAGCTCGCCTCCAACGGCCACACGTCGGCCTCCCTGGACGCGGCGATCAACGGCAGCGAGGAAGGTGAAGCCGCGCTGGCCGACTTCATCGGCGACGAGGACGCCGCCCTGGGTCTGATAGAGGACTTCCGCACCCTCGCCCCGCTGATCGACCAACTCGATGAGCGTGAACGCAAGCTCATCCACTGGCGCTTTGTCGAGGAACTCACCCAGGCGCAGATCGGCGAACGCCTCGGCATCTCCCAGATGCACGTCTCCCGGCTGCTCTCCCGTCTCCTGACCCGCCTGCGCGAAGGCATGCTCACCACTGGATGACGGCCCGGGCGCCCGACAGTCGGCCTTCCTCGCGGCCGGGCGCAGCGCCGGACACCGCGGCGGGGCCATCGGTATCGCGGTGGCCCTGGTGGGCGCGTACCTGGCCGCCAACATCGTCGTGCTGGCCGTCGCCACTTGGCACGTCGTCCGCCATCCGGCAAGGATCAGCCACTGGGCCGGCGCGCACGGACCACTGCAACTGTTCGCCCGCGCGTGAGAGTCGGGGGCGGAGAGGCCAGCCGTGGACCATACTCGGAGGGTGTCCGCCCGGACCGCCCACGAGCGGACCGCTCATCTCGCTGGAAGTGTCGGTGCGGGACGCGTCGGACTTGACGGCAGAGGCCACCGTGCACGGCACCGAGGAGAACGAAGTGGCACTGCTGCGGGTGCAGGGCCCCACGACGCCCGACACCATCGTGGCGATCCTGCTGGAACTGCGTGACCGCACGGGCGAGGTGCCGCATGCATGCTTCAGCTGGTCGGAGGACGGTCCGGTCGGTCTCCTGCTCCGTTTCTGGTCTTCGGCGACGGAGAAGCGGCCCCGGTCACCCGCGAGGTCCTGCGCCGCGCCGAGCCGGCCCCGGAGCGGCGGCCGCGGCCCCGTGAGCCGAGGTCAGCCTTCCTGGTGAGCGCGGAGCACGAGCAGGGAGTGCGCCTCCGCCTCCACCTCGCTGCCGCTCTTGATCAGCGGCCGGTACTCGGTGTAGGGGATGGCCGTGTCCACCTCCACCGCCCACCACGGGCCGAGTTCTTCGGGGACGGTGAAGGCGAGCGGCCGGCTGTGGGCGTTGAAGAGGAGAAGGAACGAGTCGTCCACCACGGGCAGGCCCCTCAGGTCCGGTTCCGTGATGGCCTTGCCGTTGAGGTGGACCATCAGGGACCTGGCGAAGGCGGCGTCCCAGTCGGTGTCGGTCATCTCCCGTCCAGCGGGGGTGAACCAGGCGATGTCCTTGGTCTCGGTGCGGCCGCCGTGAGCGGGACGTCCCTTGAAGAACCGTCGCCGGTGGAAGACGGGATGGCTGCGGCGCAGCGTGATCAGCCGACGGGTGAAGTCGAGGAGTTCGCTTCCTTCGGTGACCTGTGCCCAGTCGATCCAGGTCAGTTCGTTGTCCTGGCAGTAGGCGTTGTTGTTGCCGCGCTGGCTGCGGCCGAGTTCGTCGCCGTGCAGCAGCATGGGTACGCCCTGGGAGAGCAGCAGGGTGGCGAGGAGGTTGCGCTGCTGGCGGGCGCGCAGCGCAAGGATGCCGCGGTCGCCGGTGGGGCCCTCCGCGCCGCAGTTCCAGGAGCGGTTGTGGTCCTCGCCGTCGCGGTTGTCCTCGCCGTTGGCCTCGTTGTGCTTGCCGTTGTATGAGACCAGGTCGCGCAGGGTGAACCCGTCGTGCGCGGTGACGAAATTGACCGACGCGTAGGGTCGGCGTCCGTCGTTCTGGTACAGATCGGAGGAGCCGGTGAGCCGGGACGCGAACTCGCCGAGTGTGCCGCCCTCGCCCCGCCAGAAATCGCGTACCGTGTCGCGGTACTTGCCGTTCCACTCCGTCCACAACGGCGGGAAGTTGCCCACCTGGTATCCGCCGTCGCCGACGTCCCAGGGCTCGGCGATGAGTTTCACCTGGGAGATGACCGGGTCCTGCTGGACGAGGTCGAAGAACGACGACAGCCGGTCCACCTCGTGGAACTGCCGGGCCAGGGTGGCTGCCAGGTCGAAGCGGAAGCCGTCGACGTGCATCTCGGTCACCCAGTAGCGCAGCGAGTCCATGATCAGCTGCAGGGTGTGCGGATGGTTCATCCGCAGGCTGTTGCCCGTGCCCGTGGTGTCCCAGTAGAACCGCGGGTCCTCCACGGACAGACGGTAGTACGCCGCGTTGTCCAGGCCCCGCAACGACAGCATGGGTCCGAGGTGGTTCCCCTCGGCGGTGTGGTTGTAGACCACGTCGAGGATCACCTCGATCCCCGCCTCGTGCAGGGCTTTGACCATCGAGCGGAACTCCTGCACCTGCTCGCCGCGCTGCCCGGAGGAGCAGTAGGCGTTGTGCGGGGCGAAGAAGCCGATGGTGTTGTATCCCCAGTAGTTCGACAGGCCCTTCTGCACCAGCGCGTGATCCTGCACGAACTGGTGTACCGGCATCAACTCCACCGCGGTGACGCCCAGCTTGACGAAGTAGTCGACCATGGCCGGGTGCGCCAGTGCGGCGTAGGTGCCGCGGATCGCCGCCGGTATCGCCGGGTGGGTCTTCGTCATGCCCTTCACATGGGCCTCGTAGACGACCGTCTCGTGATACGGCGTCCGCGGCGGATGGTCGCTTCCCCAGTCGAAGTAGGGGTTGACCACGACCGACTTCGGCGCATACGCGGCGGAGTCCACGTCGTTGCGCCGACGGGGGTTGCCGAAGCGGTAGGGGAACAGCGCCTCGTTCCACTCGACCTCGCCCTCGATCGCCTTGGCGTACGGATCGAGGAGCAACTTGTTGGGGTTGCACCGCTCACCGCGCTCGGGCCGGTACGGCCCGTGCACCCGGAACCCGTAACGCCGGCCGGGCCCGACGTCGGGGAGATGGATGTGGTGGACGAAGCCGTCCACCTCGTGCAACGTGACGCGTTCCTCGACGCCGTCCTCGTCGAAGAGACACAGGTCCACACGCTCCGCCACTTCGGAGAACACGGCGAAATTGGTCCCGGCGCCGTCGAAGGTGGCGCCCAAGGGCGACATCTGTCCCGGCCGCGGGCCGACCTCTGTACTTTCCTGCCAGATACGCACGACCCCGCGCCTCCCCGATACGGACGGTGGGCAGCCCGCACCGTCCGTACCCTTGTGCCCGGGTCGTGAGTGCGTATGCCGGTGCGGTCATGCGGCCCGGGACGGTTCGACACAGCGAGATCCGGTCGCAGATCGCGGCATCTCGCGGCCCTGATTGACGAACGGGGCGGCGCCTGACGGCATCCACCGGTATGCACCGATGATCAGCCCCGGTAAGCCGGCCGATACGCCGGTACGCCGTTGGTCAGGGCCGGGTGGCGGTGTCGCTGTCGGGGTGGAGGGTGAAGATCTGGTCGAGGCCGACGATGAGCAGCACGCGCAGGGTGGGGGGGCGGGACCGCGGCGAGCGCGATGTCGGCCTGGGCGGCGTGGGCATGGTGGCGCGCGGCGATCAGAGCGGTGATGCCGCTGGAGTCGCAGAATTCCATGCCGGCCAGGTCCAGGACGAGGCGTTGGCCGGGCCGGAGAGCGAGAGCGGCGAACGCTGCGCGCAGTTCGGGGGCGGTGAGGTAGTCGAGTTCGCCGGTGATCTCCAGGACGGGACCGGTCGTGGCGTCTCGGGTGGTGATCGTCAGGGGGCTCATTCGGGGGTTCTCGTCGGTGGGTGCGCGGGGAGGTTGCCGGGGGCGCCGAGGGCGAGCAGGGCGGTGCCGTCGTCGAGGCCGTCGCCGAAGCTGTCCAGCAGGCCGGTCAGGGCCTGGATGACGGCGTGTGGTGGTTGGCAGGCGTGGTGGGCGGCGAAGGCGAGCAGACCGTCGTCCCCGTAGCGGTCGGTGCGGTCCTTGCCGGTGCGGGCTTCGGTGAGGCCGTCGGTGCAGAGCAGCAGCGTGTCGCCGAGGGCCAGGACGGTGCCGGCGGCCGTGAAGCGGGCCTCGGGCAGGATGCCGACGAGGAGGCCACCGGGGGTGGGCAGGTAGTCGGCCCTGCCGTCGGCGCGCAGTACGAGCACCGGCGGGTGGCCTCCCGAGTACTGATCAGCTGCAGGCAGACCGGAGTTCGCCTCGGGGCACCACCGGGGAATAGCAGGAAGCAGGTGCCATACCCCCTTTCGAATCGGACAGGTCTCACTCATCCGCTTCACCTGTCCCGCGCAGGGCCTGCTTGATTGCCGGTCCCCAGAGCGAGTATGAGCTGCGTATTCCGCGTACCGAAGGCGGGCGGCAGTCAGGCTCTCTGACCCGTTCGGCCCGCCCAAGGCCTCATCGGCATTCAGGTCATCCTGCCCGTCGTCTTCCCAACCGCACTCCGGGCAGATCTCCCACGCGCACCAGGCGTCAAGAGTCAAGAGGTGGCAACACGGGCAAGCGTAGGGCCCTCCTCCTGGGGGGACATGCTTCTCGCAACTCGCGTGGCATCATCACACGAGGAGCGTGCCGGCCTCCAACGTGATCACAACCGGAGGCAAGCTCTAGTGTCCAGCTCCGTAGATGGCGATCTTGCTTTGTCCGCAGAATTGGCCTGGGAATCTGTCATAGAAATGGACCGTACTCCGGTGCCACTGGGTGCGTAGCGTTGCACGCATGAGTACGAACGAAGCACACGGAAGCCCGCAGTGCCTCCCAAAGCGCACGCGCCGTCTGGACTGGGCGAAACTCGCTCCGGAGGCCTCAGGCGTGATCCGCCTGGACACGGCACCGTGATGGTCTCCCTATGGCTCACGGGCTTCATCCCCGGGCGCAGCATCGTTCCCTACGTGGGGGATCAAATGGCCTGGCGGGTCTTGGGCGGCGTGCGGTTTCCGTCGATCGGCTACGCGGCGATCGTGCCCGCGCCCTGCTGCAGCCCGCGTCCGTCTTTCTCGCAGAGGCTGGCGGAATGACGGTCATCATGCTGGCGGCCGGGTTTTACATGGCTCATGCCCGCGGTGTGCGCCTGGTGCCGTAAGTCATCGGACTGTCCGTGGCCCTGGTGATCGCTCTTTCTGGGGCTCTGCTGCCGGGCTCGATCAACCCCGCCCGCCAGTTCGGTCCTGCCGCATTCGCTGGGCAGACCACCGATCTGCGGATCCGACTGACGCGTGAGGTGCGGGTGAGAGCAAGCGGGGAGTCACCGGACGGCCGTGTTGCTGCCGTCGGTGCCAGCCGACGGCCCGTTGGCTGCGCCCAGGCTCCGAGAGGGGTCCCGCTGGAGCAGGTCTGACGGTCGAGACGACCGGCGCAGCCACCGTCGGGGGCAGTGTGAATGGGCTGTGGCCTGCCGTGCCTGGTAGCTCGATCACTTCTGCCCTGGACCTATCCATCCACCAGACAGCCGAGCAGTTGGGGGACCGCATCGCCGGGGGGACACAGAAGGGAAGAGCAATGGGCAGTTCCGCAGAGACAGCAGTCTCCGAGGCTCAGACGGCCCTGGAGACAGTCTGCCCAGCGATAGCCCTGCTCGATGCGCGGGGGACGGTGATCGGATGGTCGCAGGCCGCTCAGCGGCTCGTGGGCTACTCGGCCGCCGAGGTGGTGGGGCGGTCCGCCGGTGTCCTGTTGGTGGCCGCTGACGACCGAGCAAAGGCTGCACAAGCCGCACAAGAGAGCACCTCCCGGAGCTGCTGGTCCGACCTGGTGCAGGTGCGCCACCGGGACGGCCGCAGCATCGACGTGCGCCTGCGCGTGTCATCGCTGTCCGGGCAGGACGGCCGGGAGCGGTGGGTGGTCTGCGCGACCGACAAGGCCTTGCTTCCCGCGTGGCCGGCCGAGGCCATGGTGGCGGAGCCGCTCCTCGCTACGCTGCCGCTGCCGAGCCGCCTGCCGATCGGTGTCGTCGTACGGGACACGCACCTGCGCTGCATCCGGGTCAACGACACCCAGGGCTCCAAGGACGGCATCCCACTCCCCGAGCGGCTGGGCCGCACGCTGACGGAGGCGGCGCCCGGGACGGGGTCCGAAACGCTGGAGGCAGTGATGCACCAGGTACTGGAGAGCGGGGAACCGGCGATGGACGTGGACTACCAGGCCTTGCTGCCGGCGAATGTGCGAAGCAACCGCCTATTGACGGCGTCCTTCTTCCGCCTCGACGACGCGCAGGGTCGCGCGCTGGGCGTGTGCAGTGTGAGCGTGGACGTCACCGACAGCCGGCGTGCGCGAGAGCGTCTGGCAATCCTCGGCGAGGCCAGCAGGCGCATCGGTACCACTTTGGACGTGATGCAGACCGCGCAGGAACTGGCCGACCTCGCCGTGCCGTTCCTCGCGGACTACGCCACCGTCGACCTGGCGGAGTCCGTCCAACACGGCGAGAAGCCCTTGGCCCATCTCGGCCCACAGGACGGCCGCATCCCCGTCTTCCGCCGCGCGGGCCTGGCCTCGATCCACCCGGGAACGCCGGAGTCCCTGTTCGCTCGCGGAGAGCCGGTCTTCGTCCCGCCCATTTCGCCCTTCACCGGTGTCCTGCGCTCCGGAAACTCCCACTTCGAGCCGGTCCTGGACAAGTCTCCGGGCACATGGCTGGACCACCTCGGCGCGGCGTGGGCGGAGAAGATCCGCGAGCACGCCATGCACTCGTTGATGGTCGTCCCGATCCACGCCCGGGGCGCGGTACTGGGCGTGGCGGTCTTCGTGCGGACGGAGGACCCCAGGCCGTTCGAGGAGGACGACCTGCTCTTGGCCGAGGAACTCGTCAGCTGGGCAGCGCTGGCCCTGGACAACGCCCGCCAATACGTGCGCGAACGCTCCGCGGTTCTCGCCCTGCAGCGCCTGCTGCACCCCCACCGCCCCACGGGCGGCTCCGCCGCGGATGTGGCCTGGCGCTACCTGCCGGCCGACAGCCACCACGGCATCGGGGGTGACTGGTTCGACGTGATCCCCCTCTCCGGCGCCCGCGTCGCCCTGGTCGTCGGCGACGTGGTGGGACACGGCATCAACGCGGCGGCGAAGATGGGCCAACTCCGCACCGCCATGAACACCCTCGCGGACATGGACATGCCTCCCGACGAAGTACTGTCCCGCCTCGACGAGCAGGTCATCCGCCTCACCGAGGCGGAAGACCCCCGGCACCCGGCCACCACCACGATGGCCGCCACGTGCCTGTATGCCGTCTACGACCCGGTCACCCGTACCTGCACCATGGCACGGGCCGGCCACCCCCCGCCCGCGGTCATCGACCCGTACGGCCACGTCACCTTCCCCGACCTGCCCGCCGGAGCACCGCTCGGCCTCGGACTGGTCCCCTTCGAGACCGTAACTTTGGAACTCGCCGAAGGAAGCGTGCTCGCCCTCTACACCGACGGTCTGATCGAGGCCCGCGACCAGGACCTCAACGCCGGCATGAACCGTTTGAGCGCGGCCCTCGCACGGCCCGACCTCACATTGGACGATCTGTGCTCCTCGACGGTGGACACACTGCGGGCCAACCCGCCGAGCGACGATGTCACTCTGCTTCTCGCACGGACCCGCTCGCTGAGCGCAGACCAGGTTGCCTCTTGGCAGTTCCCCAGCGACCCCGCCGTCGTCAGCCGTGCCCGAACGCTCGCTGCCCGGCAGCTGACCCAGTGGGGACTGGAACACCTGGCCGAGTCCACAGAGCTGATCATCAGCGAACTGTTCACCAACGCCATCACCCACGGCAACGGCGACTGCAACAGCGACCGCACGATCGGCCTACGCCTCATTCGGCACGAGATGCTGACCTGCGAAGTCTCCGACGCCAGCCACAGCCACCCGCTTGTGCGACACCCCCGCTCCACCGACGAACACGGCCGCGGCCTCTTCCTCGTCACTCAACTGTCCCGCCGATGGGGAACCCGCCACATCCCCGACGGCAAAATCATCTGGGCTGATCAGCAACTGCCAGCCGGTGCGTGAAACCACTTACCCGCCCAGCTCAAGCGCTTGGAGGCCAGTGCCTGTACCCCGCGTGCCGACGGACCATCGGCCATGCCGGCCGTATCGGCCCGGTGCTGGCCGCCGTCGCATGTCGGAGTACCTGCGAGAAGCAACGACACGACGGTAGAGATCCACTGACGTGATTGATAGATGCACTCTTCGGAAAGCCAGACAGAGGAACAGTCATGCAAGCGATCACCGCATCAGACCGCGACGCCGGCGTCAGCGGGCTGACTCTGACCGACCTGCCGTACCCCCATGCCGCCGAGAACGACGTCATCGTGCGGGTGCATGCCGCGGGATTCACCCGTGGAGAGCTCGACTGGCCCGGAACGTGGTCTGATCGCGCCGGCCGCGACCGCACGCCGAGCGTCCCCGGGCACGAGGTCTCGGGTGTCGTGGCGGAGCTTGGATACGGAACCACCGGACTCACTGTCGGCCAGCGGGTCTTCGGACTGACCGACTGGGCCCGCAACGGCTCGCTGGCCGAGTACGTCGCCGTGGAGGCCCGCAACCTCGCCCCGCTTCCCGCGGATGTCGACCACGCGGTGGCGGCCGCGCTGCCGATCTCTGGACTGACCGCCTGGCAGGGCCTGTTCGACCACGCACGGATCATGACCGGCCAGACCGTCCTGATCCACGGCGCCGCGGGTGGCGTCGGTTCGATCGCGGTGCAGCTCGCGCTGGGGGCGGGAGCCCGGGTGATCGGCACCGGTCGGTCCGCCGACCGGGACGCCGTCCTCGCTCTGGGCACGCATACGTTCCTGGATCTCGAGGCTGGCCGGCTGGAGGACGCCGGCGAGGTCGACGTGGTGTTCGACGTGATCGGGGGTGACATCCTCGACCGCTCGGCTGCGCTCGTACGCGCCGGCGGCACGATCGCCCAGCCGCCCACCGGCCGGCCCAAGGACGGGCGGGCGCTGTTCTTCGTCGTGGAACCCGACCGCGCGCGTCTCGCGGACCTTGCGCAGCGGGTCCGGGACGGGCGGCTCGACGTACGGGTCGGCGCGGTCCGCCCGTTGGCCGAGGCAGCCGCCGCCTTCGCCCCTGAGCGGCGCGTCACCGGCAGGACGATCATCCGGGTCGCCGATGATCCCCAGTGATCACAGAGCGTCGTAACTCCGTGATCATCGAGAAGATGTTCAGCGGGTCTGACAGCACCCCGGTGCACTCCTTGCCCGACAGAGGGGACCGGGTCCGAGCTCCGACTTCGGGCGGCCGCGCGGTGACGGCCGGGTCCGCCGACTCAGGAAGCCCGGCAGGTCCCGTTGCCGAAAGGGGTACGGGCGAACCAGGTCCGCGCCTCGTCGGCGGACAGGACGCAGGTCAGCTCGGCCGTACCCGGGAGCAGCGGGAAGAACCGGTCGGCGTACCAACTGCGTTGATACATCGGTTCGTCCAGCCCGAGCAGGCGTCCTCCCTCCACTACGACGATGTCGCCGGGCAGCTCCTCGTTCGTGCCGTATCGCGTCCTCCGCCAACTCCTCGAACCGGGAAGGGGGCAGCAGGCCCGAGAGTTTCGCTGTTGCGCTTGTTCCTCGAGGCCCTCGCACCCCACTCCCTATCGATCAGCGTGGTAAGACGCCGAGGTCTGGCGCCGCTACTACTGTCGAACCGAGAAGTCCGTACAGGCGGGGACTGGATACAGAGAGGCGCCGGATGAAGGCGATTGTGGTGACGGATCAGGCCGCGGGAACCGCCGGGATGACGCTGGCGGAGCGCCCCGAGCCGCAGGCAGCGCTGAACGATGTCGTCGTTCAGGTTCATGCGTCGGGATTCACTCCGGGTGAGCTGACGTGGCCCTCGACCTGGACCGATCGCTTCGGCCGCGACCGGACGCCGTCGATTCCCGGGCAGGAGCTGGCCGGATTGGTCACCGCTCTCGGCTATGGCACGACGGGGCTGTCGGTGGGGCAGCGGGTGTTCGGCCTCGCGGACGGGCATCGGGGCGGCACCCTGGCGGAGTATGTGGCGATTGAGGTGCGTAACCTCGCGCCGCTGCCGGCCGACGTTGACTTCACGGTGGGCGCGAGCCTGCCGATGCCGGGCCTGACCGCATGGCAGGGACTGTTCGAGCACGGCCGCCTTCAGGCGGGGCAGAGTGTCCTTGTGCACGGCGCTGCCGGCGCAGTCGGGTCGATGGTGACGCAGCTCGCACGAGAGGCCGGCGCCTACGTCATCGGCACCGGACGTACCGCCGATCGGGAGACGGCGCTTGACTTCGGCGCGAGGGAGTTCGTCGATCTCGAGAATGACGCCCTGGAAGACGTCGACAAAGTCGATCTGGTGTTCGATGTCATCGGCGGAGAGATCGGAAATCGGTCCGCAGGCGTGATCCGTGCCGGAGGAACGCTGGTGTCCATCGCCGGGCCGCCTGAGGTGCGTCCCGCGGACGGCCTGGCGATCGATTTCGTTGTCGTGCCGGATCGTGCCCAACTGGGTGAGGTCGTCCAGCGGGTGCGGGACGGACGGCTGCGGACGAACATCGGCAAAGTCTCGACCCTCGATGACGCGGTTGCGGCCTTCAACCCGACCGAGCGGATCATTGGGAAGACGATCATCAGTGTTCGTCCGTGAGCGACGCGCGCGCATCGATGCACGCCGCCCTCCGGCGCTGACCAGATCGGCCGGCTGTGTCCTATCGCCTGTCGGCGTGCACTCCTGAATCCAGCGGACAATAGCGCTCAGGGCCGCCAGCGCGGAGGACCGAGAACGACCTTCTTCCGGTGACAGCGGCCGATATCGGAGCTCGTGGCCGATCTTTACGCCCCGATCGGCCAGTGCCTGACGATGTTGCAGACTGAGGATTACAGGACCGGTGGTGCGGCCGACGCACTACCGCGCCGCACAAGACGTGTCGAGAAATCCGAAAGACGGCCTGGAATATGCACCCGGCTGGAACGCTGGATTCAAGTGCCGTCTGCATCGTGATACGCATGCGCGTTACATCCCACGCTGTCCGGGCGAGCCGGTTGAGGGACCGGCCTGGAGTACGTCGAGGTTGATGATCGCATCGCTCCGCGATTGCTGCACGCAATGATTCCGCCACAGCGGTAATCCCCCTACAGGTAGCGTGCTGCCGGCTGGTGTCTTGCTTTGCGCCCTGTCCCATGCCACAGCTGGTGGGCGCGACCTGCTCTGCGGCGGATAGTGTTGTTGAAGGAAGACGAGGTCATATCGCTCGACGATGGGTAGTGAGCGGCAAATGGACGCCTCGGACGAACTTCTTCGGATGGCTACACCGTCGGCTCTTTTGACCCTGGACGGTGTCATCCGCTTCCTCAATGCTGCGCTGGCAGCTCAACTGGGCAGGCCGTGGGAACAGTGCGTGGGTCATGGTTTCGTTGATCTACTCCCCGAGGACCAGCGCATCTCGGCTGAGGGCTTGCTGAGGCACGGGGCCACGACGAAGGGGCTTGCGATGCGTGTGCTGGAATTTCCCGGCACGAGCACCGCATCTGTGGTCTGCCTCGTCGAGGCGCGACCGGTGACGGATCCCTCGAGCGGCGAGCGGCTTGTGTGGGTGCATTCGTTGGACGCGGGACACGACCTCGGCGGTCTGCTGATCCCATTCCAGCTTGCGGCGAAGGCTGCCGACCTCGGTCTCTGCATGTGTTCCCCCGATGAGCACCAGGTGGAGTGGCTGGGCGGTGCACCCGCCCTGGCCGCGCTCTTCCCGCAAGCGTCGGTGCCCCGGTCCAAGATGATCAGGCAAGTGCACCCTGATGATCGGAAGGACGTGCAGCGGCTTGTGCGCTCGTCCGCCGCCCAGTCCCCATGGATCAGGTCGCGGTTCCTCACCGAGCACGATGGCTGGCGTGTTCTCGCAGGCCAGGTCCGCCGGATCCAGTTGGGATACGGCGGCCCCGAACGGGTTTTTGCGGTGATCCGCGACGACACCCAGTCGGAGACACACCGCCAAGAGACGCTGGCCGAGGTGAGCGCGGAGCGGGAGCGCGCCGACGGGATCACCGCGTTCTCCTCAGCCCTGTTCAGCGCTGCCACCGAGCAGGAACTGCAGCAGGTGGTCCTGGCCCGGCTCGCCGCGGCCGTCGGAGGTTCCGGCGCCCTCTTCGCACTCGTCGACGACGGTCGCTTGCGGGTCTCCTCGGATGCCGGGATCCCCACGTGGGAGGTTGATGCTCTGCTCGGCCTGTCGCTGGAGGAGGATCGGCCGTTGCCCTACGTGATCCGTACCGGTCAGGCACAGTTCTTCCGTAACCACGAGGAGCTTGCTCGCCGGTGGCTGCGCGATGACAGTCTGCCCCTGCCGAGCCCCGCGCCCGGCACCGCCTTGTCGATCACCCCTCTCAGCCCGGTGGGCGACCGGCCGCTCGGGGCCTGGGTGGTGTCGTACGACGGTGAGCACCCTCCTTCCCCAGAAAAGCTCGCCTTCATAACGACTCTGGCCGAATTGGCAGGCCAGGCACTGCGGGCCATCAGGTTGCAACAAGCCCACGTCGAGCTGTCCATGGCGCTCCAAGAGAGCATGCTCCCGACGCTGCCGGAGCACCTCCCAGGCCTGGAGATCGCCGCCCGCTATCAGCCTAGTCGGGATGGGTTGGATATCGGCGGAGACTGGTATGACGCGTTCTTGCTCCCCGATGGTGCGGTCGCCCTGGAAATCGGCGACGCTCAAGGGCACGACGTGGATGCCGCGGCTTTCATGGGCCAGGTGCGCTCGTCCATGCGCGCGATCGCCGCCCACGAGCCTGACCCGGGAACGGTGCTGACGCGTACCAACGAGTTGCTCGTCGCGATGGACGCGCCACGGTTCGCAAGCTGCACCATGCTGCACCTCGATCCGCATGACGGACAGGTCATCGGCACCAGCGCAGGCCATGTGCCACTGCTCCACGCGCGCGACGACGGCAGCCACACCATTCGCACACTTCCCGCCGGGCCGCTCCTGGGAATCGTGCCTGGCGCCGCCTACCCCGAGGAGACCTTCACTTTGGAAGAGGGCACCGCGCTGGTCATGGTCACCGATGGTGTGGTCGAAGGGCCGCACCTGACCCTGGACGCCGGACTGGAGCGAGCGGGAGCGCTGGCCGGTCGAGCCCTCCAGGACCGGCTCGGCGTCGAGGCGACCGCAGACCGAATACTCGACGCGGTGACCGCGGTGGGCCACCTCGACGACGTGGCCGTGCTGGTCATGCGACGCACATGAGACTCGATGTGTCTCCCGGGCAGGGAAGCCGCCCTCCGCCCCTCATTCACCGGCGCAGCGTCAGCCCAGGGGAGACCCCAACTGCTGCCGGCACGCGGCGGCGAAGTCGCCCTCGACCGTGACCCGGTCTCCCCGGCCCTCGACTACCAGCAGCAGGGTGTCGCCATGGACCAGGGCTACGTCCCGGTCGACGAGTACATGCGGACGAACGTCCCGGACCCTCTCCGCTGTCAGAGACCTGGTCCCCACGCCCCAGCTCACGCACGTCGGCTTCGCCGACGCCGCGTGAAGGGCCTGTCCGGGACCGGCTCGGACGCGAGGAGAGCATTCCCGCCGCAGCTCCTCGCTACGGCCGGTCCTGTGCCCCTGGCCGGCCAGGAGGGGCGGGAACCGCCGGAGGCATGGCTTCTCCCTGGCACTGGTCGGCCCGGGCCGACCACTGCCAGGGAGGCCCGGGAGGATGACTCCGGATCGAATGGGTCGGACGCCGGAGGACGAGTAACGGAAAAGGACCTTGAGGTCCCTTCTGAATCCTGCTACCGTTCGCATCGGTAACCTGGTCAATGTGGCGGAACAGGCGCGCGATAAAAGCGATTCCCGGCTGACTGAGCGAGGGCGGGCGACTCGAGAGCGCATTTTGAGGGCCGCCGCCGACATGATGTACGTCAAGGGCGTGTCTTCCACGACGCTCGACGAGGTCAGGGCGGCCAGCGGAACGAGCAAATCCCAGCTCTACCGCCACTACCCCGACAAGGATGCACTTGTGCGGGACGTTGTCGCGTTGCAGGCTGCAGAACTGCTCGAACGTCAGCACCAGCTACTGCAGAGGCTCAACTCCATCCGTGGGCTGGAGCGCTGGCGGGACGCACTGATCGAACACAACGCGCTCCGAAACGGAGCGTACGGCTGTCCGCTCGGCTCGCTTGCAAGCGAGCTGGCCGATCAGGACGAAGAGGCGCGCAAGGCGATCGCCCGGCACTTCGACTCCTGGGAGGGACTGCTCGATGCCGGGCTCGAGCGGATGAAGGACTCTGGAGTCCTCCGCGCCGACGCGGACGCCGGAGAGCTCGCCACCGGCCTCATGGCCGCCCTCCAAGGCGGCTACCTCCTTGCGCAGACGGCCCAGGACGTCAAACCCATGAGGATCGCCCTTGACATGGCGATCGGCCATGTCAAGGCCTATGTCGTGGCCGCCGAGGACGTCAATCCGCCGGAGGGGAGCGCGGGAGGGCGCTAAGCCGTCGGGGGCGAGGCCGAGAAGTCCCGGTGTGGCGCCACGGGCGGTTGTGTCGCCGTCTCCGTACCGGACTGGACTTTACCGCCCTCCCGGCGGGCGCAGGCGGGAGGGTTGGCGGCGGGAGGGCGCGGTCGTCCGCACGTTGTTTGCCCGCATGTGGCCCCAGCCGCCGACCAAGAGCGGCGGCCCCCTGATGAAAGGCAGGTTTCCTCCCCAAGAGGGGACTATTTGGTCCTGAAAATTGGCCCGATCCGCGGTAGGTTCGGGGGAGATGGTCCCTTACGGACAGCCAGGCAGCCAAGCCTCACGGGGATCTCCAGGGCGGTAAGCACTATGCACGTGGGCGTCCAGTTCTCAGTGCTCGGCCCAGTCCGGCTGCACAGACAGGGGGGCGAGGCCGAAGCCGGTCAGCCGAGTCAGTGCGCCGTGCTCGCTTCGCTGTTGCTCAAGGCAGGCAAGCCTGTAAGTCCCTCGAAACTGGTGGAGGACGCGTGGGGCGACGATGCCCCACCGTCGGCCGTAGGCTCCGTGCGCACGTACGTCTGCAGGCTCAGGCGAGCAAAGGCTCGACACGTCTGACAGGCGGCGCCCAGGTGCTCGCCTGGCCGTTCGACGCGAAGTGGCCCGGTCTTTTGCTCAGAAAATGGTCCACACGTGTGGGCGGACACGCGCATACGCTCGGGGCATGACCAGCGCGGATTTGGCCGCCTGCGTCGCGCCGCCCGCGTAACTGTCTCTGTATCCCGTCGGCTTCCGTCACTATTGCCGGCGTGCGGGCGCCGCCGTTCGTGGCGGCCGTGCGGGACGCCACCTTGGGCTTTGGCCGGGCGGTCAGGGCACTCGGATCGACAGAGGAGTTGATCACCTTGGACGGACAGGAGCTGCAGAAGATCGCGGGCGACTGCACTGTGGAACTGCCTGGCGCCGACCTGGAGCATCGTTTCGGCCCCGACTGGGGGGTCTACAAGGTGCGCGGCAAGGTCTTCATGCTCATGACCGACATGCCGGGGCGCCCCGTCGTGATCCTGAAAGCTGATCCGGACGACGCCGCAGCCCTGCGTGAGCAGTACGCAGACATTACCCCCGGCTATCACATGAACAAGAGGCACTGGATCACGGTGGAAGGCGGGGGCACCATCGACGAGAAGCTGGTGAAGGAGCTCGTGATCGACTCCTATCGTCTCGTGGTCGGCCGGCTTCCCAAGTCCGAGCAGCCCGTGGATCCGCACACCTACGGCCGCCGCGCCTGACCTTCGTCATGCCCATCAGCGGCGAGAAGCTCCAGGACAGTGCGCGCGACACAGCGCCGGCGATGCCCGGGGTCAGCCACGGGCGCCCGTTCGCCGAGCAGTTGGACGTCTACAAGGTGGCGGGCAAGGTCCTCCTGATCGTCACGGACGACCCGGACGAACGCATCGTCACCCTCAAGGAAGAACCGGAGTACGGGCGGCTGCTGCAGCACGAACACCTATCGATTACCCCGGGCCTACCAACCAAGCCTTCGTTACCCGGCACTTGGCGGAGTCGTCGTCCCGTTGTTTCGGGGGGTTGTAGTCGGTGTCCGGGGCGGTTCAGAAGGAGACGTTCTCGGCATGTGGCAGACGGGCCGGGCCGGAAGGCCGGCAACAGATGCCGGTGGTGTGAACCGCGGTGGCGAACTGGCCGTCGTAACGTCGCTCCTTGTCTGTGACCGCCTGATAGCAGGTGCCGAAGTCGGTGTGCATGGTCCGCCGTGTTCTTGGGTCGAGCAGGCATGCCGAACAGGCCTCAAGAGGCAGCAGCCGCCTGAGAAGTGGGTCGTGGATCGTGGAACGAACGCGCTCGTGGAGCTGCGAACGTGGGCTCAGCTGCGCGCGAAGGATTCGATGTGGTCCAGGGCCATGTCCAGCGCGACAGCCATCGGCTCGGAGCTATGAGCGTTCTGTGCAAGCACGTAACCCCCCTGCAGAGCAGCCAGCAGACCAGTACCCAAACGTTGTGGGTCCGCGTCCTCGGCGAGTACGCCGAGGACGCGGAGTCGGGTCAGCGTTTCGACGAGCATCCACCGCCAGGCATCGAATGATGCGTTGAGCGCTTGGCGGGACTGCTCATCGTTGTCGGACAGCTCAATCGACATCGCGCCCAGCGCACAGCCGTAGGAGCCGTCCTGTAGTGAGTTGGCCTGGACCAGGGCGTCACGCCAGCGGCGCAGACCGGTGAGGGTCTTCACGCCGCGCAGACGCTGTTCCTCGCGGGCGAGGACGAACTTCGACTGCACGTCGATCACGGCGTGGATCAGCGCGAGTTTGTCCTCGAAGTGGTTGTACAACTGCGACTTACTCGTGCCGCTCGCCAGCCGGACGTCATCGAGCGTGGTGGCGTTGACGCCCCTGACATAAAACAGCTTGGCCGCCGAATCAACGATCCGTGAACGGGTCTCCAGGCCGCGTGGCGTGCGTCGAGTAACGCTGGTTCCGGGCACGGTGTCTCCCTCGGGCATGTTACTCACTCGTGCTGCTCGGCAGCCGTGTGCGTCACGACCGCAGTGGCCTCGATCTCCAAGCGGAGACCGGGCCGGATCAGTTGTGGCACCACTGCGAGCACATAGGCCGGTCGGTGAGAGATGACGTCCTTGCGAACCTTCACGTAGGTGTCGATGTCGTCGCGATCCGTGAGCCGGGACCGGACCTGGACGATGTAGCTCAGTTGGGCGCCCGCGCACCGCAGCACCTCGCACACGTTGTCCGAGGCTTGCGCGGCCTCCTCGGCCTCCTCGGCGAAATGCTCCGGCAGTGTCCCGTCCGGCCGCAATCCCGGGGTGCCGGACAGGACGACCTGCGTGGCGCCGGCCGGGATCGCGACCGCTTCGGAGTAGGTGCCGATGTGGCGCGACACCCTGGCGTCGATGAACTGTGTTGCGGCGGTCATATCAGCGAAAACCCCCTCGTTGGCGGACGCGAGATGGAGGCGGCAGGCAGATCCGAGAGATCTCGCCTTCGTCCCTCTAGAGTGGACTAAATCGTCCATCAGATCAACCGATCAGGCCCGAGCCGGACTGGCTCGAGGCGGCTTGAACTCGTTCGTGCCGACCAGTCGAAGTGGCTCACGGTGCAGCCTTACTGTGCCATTGAGCTGCGGATTTATGGCCCGATGCGACGTTGACCCGCTTGCATCCAGTGCGGCGGACTCAGCCGGACCGGGGGAGGGGTTGCGTTGAAGTTTCTGGTCTGTATAGTCCTTCTTAGGCGGTGCCCGGGTGGAGAAGAGATCCGGAACTCGGTGCCGACGGAGTCGCCCCTAGCAATGCAGGCGCTCGGCGCAACCGACGCCACCGGCCAGGTTGCCGCCCGCCCAGCTAAGGCCTGCGGCCGAGCTCTGAAGCACTACGAGCCCGACCCGGGCTCGATGACTACTACTCACACCCCGACCGGAGGTCGATTCGCCATGTCACGACTGAACGTTCCCCCTCGAGAGGATGTGCCCGCCGGCGCGCAGCAGATACTCGACAACGTTGGTGCACAGCTCGGTTTCGTCCCGAACATGTTCAAGACCATCGCGTCGAACCCGACCGTTCTTGAGGTCGTCACGACTCTGCAAGGCACCCTGAGCCGGGTTCTCGATGCGAAGACGCGGCACAGCATCGCGCTGGCCGTGTCGCAAGCCAACGGCTGCAGTTACTGCCTGGCGATGCACACCTACGTCGCGACCGAATTCGGCGGCATGTCAGGCGAAGACATCGAGCTCGGCCGCGCCGGGAGCTCGGTCGATCCCAAACGCGCCGCGGCCGCTCGCTTCGCCCAACGGGTGGTCGACAGCCGCGGGCGGGTCAGCGACGCCGAGCTCGCGGGTGTGCGAGGCGCCGGGTACACCGACCCGCAGATCCTGGCGATCGTCGCGGTGACGGTGCAATTCCTGCTCACCAACTTCATCAACAACGTCAACCAGTCCGACGTCGACATCCCCGCCGCCGGCTCGGTCGGTACGTCGGGCTGACCGCTCGACCCCCTCGTACCGGGCCGCGTACGCGGCCGGTACCCCTCTCGCCGATCCGGTGATCTTTCAAGAAGGGGCTTCACATGCCGAGTTCTGAGCTCTACGAGAAATTCATGGCGTTGCACACCCGCGACGGCGGGTTCGTCATGCCGAACGCATGGGACGGCCTCTCGGCGCTGATGCTGGCTGATGCCGGCTTCGAGGCGATCGCGACATCGTCGGCGGCGCTCGCTGGCACACTTGGCAGGTCCGACGGGCGTCACGAAGTCACCCGCGACGAGCACCTCGAGCATGCGCGGCTGCTCGGCCGACTCACCGGGCTGCCCGTGAACGGAGACTTCGAGGACGGTTACGGCGACACGCCTGAAGACGTCGCCGCGACCGTTGAGGCCACCGTGGCGTCCGGCCTGGCCGGTATCGGGATCGAGGACACCTCGGGCAATCCCGATCAACCGATCCGCGACTTCGACGAGGCAGTCAATCGCGTACGCAGCGCCGTCAACGCGGCCAGGGGACGCATCGTCGTCACTGGTCGGACCGACAACTTCATCCAAGGGCGGCCCGATCTCGATGACACCATCCGGCGTCTGACGGCCTTCGCCGAGGCCGGCGCGGATGTGCTCTACGCGCCGTTCCCGCCCGACCGCGACGCGCTCGTCGCGATCGTGACCGCGGTCGCGCCGACACCGGTCAACGTCCTGGTGTCGCCGGCGGACAAGGTGCTGACCGTCCCGGAGCTGCAAAAGATCGGGGTCAAGCGGATCAGCGTGGGTCCGATGCTCTACGCGAACGCGATGGGGGCCCTCGAACACGCCACCAAGGCGCTCGTCGCGGGCGACCTCGCCTCGGCGACGACAGGCATGAGTTTCGAGCGTATTGATGAACTGCTTGCCCGCGGCAAGAACTAGCCCAAAACCTGCGAACCACCGCTCCTCATCTACTGATTGCAAGAAGAAGGCGGATTGACATGAACCTCGACAAGCTCATGAACAAGCATCTCACCAGGTATTTCGACTCCAGCAAGACCATCCCGGAGGAAACCCTTCAGCAGCTGCTGAGGTTCCTGCGTTCCACGCCGACGTCGGTGAACATCCAGCCGAACCACTTCTACGTCCTCGCCACGCCCGAAGGCAAAGAGCGGCTCGCCAACAACCTGGGCGAGCGGTTCCAGGACAACGCCGAGAAGATCCTGAACGCGTCGCACACCGTCATCCTCACCACCCGGGCAGATGTGCCGGACAGCCACCTCGAGGCGGTGTTCACGAAGGAGAGGGCCGACGGCCGGTTCCCTGACCCGTCAAAGCAGGAGCTGTGGGAGTCGATGACCCGGGACTTCCTCAACCTGCGCAACTACGGCTACAAGGACCTGAGCCACTGGATGGAGAAGCAGACCTACATGGCGGTGGGCCTGACCATGATGGCGGCCGCCGAACTCGGCGTCGAGGCCACGCCGCTGGAGGGGTTCGACCCGACCAGTGTCGACAAGGCGTTCAAGATCCGCGAGACCGGACACAGCACGACCGTGCTGCTGGCCCTCGGCTACCCCGACCTCGCGAGGGTGTACACCAGCCCGATCTCGCGATTCGACGCCGACCAGCTGTTCACCTTCATCTAAACACCACCCGGAAACCAAAAACCCACCACGCATACGAGGAAGAGGAAGGGGACAATCTCAATGTCAGGCTCGATACTGGACGTGACAACGGTGATCAACCTGGCTCGCCGAGGCGGAACGCTCCGGCAGACATTTTCACCTGAGGTGGTCCCCCGGGAGGCCTCGTTCGCCGCCTCGGCCGCGCCGATCCTCACCTGATCGAAAGACCGCAACCTTGCACGTCGGCACCGCGTCCACAGCGCCGGCAGTGAACCCCGAAACACACAGAGAAAGAACAAGAAAGTGAACGACAGCAAGCTGTGCAGCGAAGATCCACGCATCGGAATAAGAAAGACCAACAAGCTCATCGCGCTCATCACGGCTGTGGTGGCTCTCCTGGTGGGCTCCGTGGCTTTGAGCTCTGGAGCATGGGGCGAGAGTCGCGAGCACGGCTCAGTGGCGGCGGAGCCTACGTCGTCTTACCCGCAGTCGCAACCACCCGCTGGCTTTCAGTCCAAGTTCGCGGAAGTAAATGGCTTTCGCATGCACTATGTGCGGGGTGGCAAAGGTTCACCTGTGGTAATGATCCACGGGTTCCCCGAGGATTGGAGCGAGTGGCGGCAGGAGATGGGCCCGCTCTCCAAGAAGCACACCGTGATCGTCGTCGACCTGCGTGGTGCCGGCCAGTCCCAGGTCACCGAGAGTGGTTACGACGCGGCGCAGTTGGCGAAGGACGTGCATCAGCTACTGACGCAGCTGAAGCTCAACAACGGCGTGCAGGTTGTCGCCCACGATATTGGTATGTGGGTCGCCTACGGCTATGCGGCGCAGTTCCGTCCGGAAGTGCGGAGCATGGCTGTGATGGAAGCTCCCATCCCGGATAAGAGCATCTACAGCTACCCCGCGCTCAACGCCGACCCGAACAAGCCCTCGCCGTGGCACTTTGGCCTGTTCCAGCTGCCCCTCGCTGAAAAGCTCATTGCTGGTCACGAACGCGTCCTCGTCCACGACATGATGCTCGAGTACGTCGCGGGCGACAAGTCGCCGTTCACGCCGTCGGACTTTGACTACTACGCCCACTTCCTGAAGGAGCCCGGCCGCGCGACGGCCTGGATGAATGTGTACCGTGGGCTTCGCACAGACGTTCAGCAGAACAAGGTATTCCTTGCGCAGGGCAAGTTGAAGATGCCTATCCTCGCGGTCGGTGGCCAGCTTTCCTTCGGTCCAGGGGTCCCCAACCAGTGGCATGAATACGCCGCGAACGTCCAGGGAGTAGTCCTGAAGAATACGGGCCACTTCGTGAACGAGGAGAGGCCGAAGGAAGTGACGGCTCTGCTGAGCTCCTTCCTGCAGAAGTAGCTTTCACCGTCAAGGGATGAGCAACGATCCCTACAGACGGCGGGGAGTATCTCCGTAGAACCGATCCGCGACTTCGACGAGGCAGTCAATCGCGTACGTAGCGCCGTCAACCCGGCCAGGAGACGCATCGTCGTCACTGGCCGGACCGACAACTTCATCCAGGGCGGCCCGATCTCGATGACACCATCCGGCGTCTGACGGCCTTCGCCGAGGCCGGCGCGGATGTGCTCTACGCGCCGTTCCCGCCCGACCGCGACGCGCTCGTCGCGATCGTGACCGCGGTCGCGCCGACCCCGGTCAACGTCCTGGCGTCGCCGGGGGACAAGGTGCTGACCGTCCCGGAGCTGCAAAAGATCGGGGTCAAGCGGATCAGCGTGGGTCCGATGCTCTCAACGAGCGCCGCCTACTGAACCTGCTGACACCCACCGAGACCACAACACTCGAAACGCTGCTCACGACCTGGCTCTCACGTATGGCACAGGCCGACCCGGCAGTAACTGACCAGACGCCTATCCGAGCCGCGACCTGCTGGACGGTATGACGCAGCTTGGCAACACGGGTGCTCGTCCCGTGCATCGCGTCCACTTTCGGATGAGGAGAACCCACTTCATGCCCAGCCCCACGGTCTTCCGGTCAGCTGCCGCCGCCCCGGGCGACCAAGGACTGCTCCTCGGCCGCGCCTTCCCCGACCAGATCCGGCGGACCTGGGAGTTCTACGACGAACTCTTCGCTACCGCCGGGGCGGCTCGCCAAGACGTCACCGAGTGGGGCGAGGAGGCCTTGGAGCACATCAGCGCGCTGGCCCCCGACCTAGCCGCCGGGATCGACGGCATCGCCCACGGTTCCGGCCTGCCGCCGCATCAGATCGCCGCGCTCAATGCCCGCACGGAGATCCTCGGCCGACTCGGGCAGCAGCACCCGGAGTGCTCGACCGTCGTCCACACCCCGGCCGACGGCGGCCCGCCGGTCACCAGCCAGACCTGGGACTGGCACGATGGCATGCGCGATAACTGGTTCGTGTGGACCGTCGAGCACCCAGACGGCCGGGTGGTGCGCACGCTCACCGAATACGGCATCGTCGGCAAGATCGGAGTCAACTCCCGCGGACTCGGCCTCCACTTCAACATCCTCGGCCACCGCTCCGACCAGTCCCCCGAACACCACGGCCCATGGCTCCCCGTCCACGTCCTGGCCCGCCTGGTACTCGACCGCTGCGCGACCCTCGACGAGGCGAAGGCACTGGCCACGGGCACCCCGGTCGCGGCCTCTTCCGCGCTCACCCTGTGCGACTACGAGGAAGGCCGCGCCCGCGCCGCCACCGTCGAAGTCAGCCCGGCCGGTCGCGCCCTGATCCAGCCCGGCGACGACGGCTACCTGCTCCACACCAATCACTTCCTCGCCCCGAACCTGTCCCCCGGAGAGACCATCGGAACGCAGGACCCCGACACCTACCACCGCTTCGAGGCCCTGCAGAAACACACCCGCCCGCTGGATGCCCCGGACCGCGGCGCCCTGCTGCAGGCCCTCACTGTCCACCGCGCCGAGGGCGCGGCCCTGTGCTGCCACGCGGCCCCGAGCGCGCCACTCGGCCAGCGCTGGGAAACCCTGGCCACCGTGTCCCTCGACGTCACTACAGGCCACCTCGCCGTCCACCCCGGCGGCCCCTGCACCGCCCAGGCCTGGCTGCTTAGCTTCGACACCAGTGCGGCTGAGACCACGAGCGACCTCTAAAAGGAGATCTTGAGGTCGACACTGGTGCCTGCTTTGGGTTTCCGGCCCGTATTTCTTGGTCGGTCGGACTGAGTGAGAGGACAAAGATCTACTGTGAAAGCATGCGGAGTGTCCGGGGCCGAGAAGGAAGTCGCCCTGCTGGAGTTGCCCGAACCGTCATCTCCCGGGCCCGGTCAGATCCTGGTGGAGGTAGAGGCGGCCGGGGTCGGCCCGTGGGACCAACTGCTGAACGGCGCCGGCTGGGACGTGGGACTGCGCCCCCCGGCGGCGCTGGGAGTGGAGGGCGCGGGCAAGGTGCTGGCCGTCGGCGCGGGTGTCACCGGGTTTGCCGTGGGCGACCGGGTGCTCGCCCACGAGGCCCCGCTGCCCGGCGGAAGCGGCTTCTGGGCCGAACGCGTTCTGATCAACGCGGATCACGCGGCAGCCTGCCCACCCGGGCTGGACGCCGTGCACGCGGCGGCGCTGCCGGTCAACGGTCTCACCGCGTGGCAGGCCCTGGAGAAGCTGGACCTCAGCCGAGGACAGCGGCTCCTGATCACCAACGGAGGCGGGGCCACCGGAGCCCTGGCCATCCAGCTCGCCGCGGCCAAGGGCATCGAGGTGACCGCGACCGCGTCTGCTGCCGCCGCAGAGCGCCTGCTCGGTCTGGGAGCGATGGAGGTCGTCGACTACCACGACCCGAACTGGTCGACCAAGGTACGCGGCGGGTTCGACGCCGCCCTCACCATCGCCACCGGCACGGCGGACGCCGCCCTGCCTTTGGTGCGGGACGGCGGACGACTGTGCTCCCTGACCTCGGACGCGCCTGCGGAGGAACGAGGCATCACGAGTTGGGACCTCTACGTCGAGCCCAACGCCGCGCAGCTTGTCCAGCTGGCGGAGCAGGCCGCCGCGGGAACCTTGAAACTCGCACCGCAACCCCTGCCGCTGAGCGAGGGACCGGCTGCGTTCGCCCGGGTGGTTACCGGACGGGCCGGCGGTAAGAAGATCGTGCTCACCCGAGCGTGACCCGACCGGGCACCCCCCGATCCCGATGCTGGGCGGGGGTGCCCACCAGGCGCGATCGAGGAGTCGTCAGGCTGAGATATGAAGGTTCGCCAAGCCGCAGCCGGTGGAGCCGGTTGCCAGGTCTCGGCGACGGCCCAAAACGGGCTCACTGACGGCGCTTGGGTTCTACGGCCTGTTCGCCTGTTTCCAAAGTGCTGGTCACAGCCATGCGTAGCGAAAGCACTGGTGCCAGCGCACCGGTTTCGACAAGCTGCGACACATGGACTGGACGCCCCTGCTCTCGACACTGACCGGTGCCGTCATCGGCATTGCAGCCACTCTGATCGCCGACCGCAACCGGTGGCGGCGGGAGGAAGCCAGGCATGCTCTGGAAGTACGGCGCGAGGTCTACACGGAGTATGTTTCCGCCCTCAAAGCCGCGGGCGAGGAGATACGGGCCGTTGCCCTGGGCGACCACATGTCCGAGTCGGCACGCGACGCGGCGGTGCGGGAAGCCGTGCGCGGTACCGGCATCTACACGGCGAGCGAACGCCTCTGGCTCGTGGGCCCCCCGCAGGTCGTGGAAGCGGGGAACGAGGCGTTCCACCGCCTGCGCGCGATCCGCGACGCCTATGCCAGTGGAGTGGCTGTCGGCTCCGCCGACGACGCGCCCCTGATAGAGCGGCGACGCAAGGCTATGGCGCAGATGCGTCGCCTCATGCGTGAGGACCTGGGCATCGGACCCCTCGGAATCGAGTGATGTGTCACCAGGCCTGAGCTCGTCCCAACCTCGCCCGCGCCGCCGGCCGCCCGCTGGACGACACGCCCTGGGGCGACCACGCCACCGTCTGCGACCCGCCCCCGCCGCGACCGGTGACGGATTCCGGTTTGCGAGGACGTGCGCTGGAACAGATCAGCGCCGTCGCCGACGGGCTGGAGCGTGCTGCCACCGCCGGGTCGGTACCTGGCCTGGTTGCTGCGCTCGAGCAGGTGGTGACCGAAGCCTGTGCGGATCTCGGGTTTCGGTTGTTCCTCCGGGCGATGAAGGCCTACTTTGTTGCGATCGACGGGGACCGCTGCGAAGCCTTCATCACTCTCGGTGAGGTCTTCGGCTACCCGGAGTTCCTCGTGGATGACAACCTCAACGTCGGTTAGGGGCCCGCACCAGGCCCGCCACCTAGAACCGCGGAGCATCACGGGACCGCTGCACCCTGGTGGTGCGGCGGTCCTTCGCGTTCTAGCACGGACCCGTAAGGCTGTGGCTCCACTTCGCGGAAATCGCCGTGGAGCAGTCCGACCGGTCGAAGGCCGCTCAACTGGGTCAGGACGTCAGTCGTCCTCGGCGGCCGCGCCCAGGAGACGCAGGTGCTGAACCTCTCCGACGCCGAAGCCCGGGAGTGGGCGAAGTCCGGCATCCACGCCAGCGGCGAGGCCAGTCCACCCCTGCCCAAGCCGACCACACCCGAACCCGCGCCCGTACTGCCCGCCCCCAGTACGTTGATCTCCCCGGCACCGGCCGCCGACATCACTCGGCTTATACCTCGAAGACCGACACAGCGACAGGGAGCATCTGTTCGAGGACCAGGCAAGTCCCAGCGTGTGGCCCTCCCTGAATCACGGCATCACGCGAGAGTCAACGCCGGGCTCGCGTGGCCATGAGCCGTCCGTCGGTCGAGAGCGATGGGTTCGCGATGACGGGCAGATGGTGTCCGGTAAACATCTCCGTGCAGAGCTCGACACGATTACCGACACCAATCTTGGCGAACACCTTGCGCATGTGGTCGTTGACCGTCTGCTCTTGAATGTGCAGGGAGGTTGCGATCTCGGCGTACGTGCGCCCCAGGATCACCAACTGCGCGATCTGGCGCTCCCGGGGTGACAACCCGTAGCCGTTGAGACGAGAGCGCCAGGGACGCGGGCTGGCTCGGCGTTATGGATGCGAAGATTGCCTCTTCGCCTGCCGGAGCATCAGGCCAAGCGCTGATGGTGAGCCAACGCCCGGTGCTGAGGCGGACGCGCGCGGACACTGGCTGCCCGGAAAGGCTGTGACGCGCGCGGCTGAACACCGCTGTGAGAGTGTGGGTGGTCGACGCGCTTGGATCGCGGTGCCGTTCAGAGATCTGCGAGACCAGTACTCTGCTATCCGGCTGGCGTAGGTGATTTGCCCATCCGGACGGGCCATGACCAGGCCGGGGGCGTCCGGAACCTCAGTGAGCGGTGTGCATCGTGAAGTCGCAGGTCACGGGTCTGGTGTGAATGGCGAGTTGGGCACTCGTGTCGGTCGGCGGACGATGACCATGGCGTAGATCATCGGGCGGGTCCGGCTTCGGCGGGATGCCGGGTTCGGCTGCGCCCATGACCGGCCCGCCTACGATCCGTCAGCAGGTCGGCACGCCGTGAGAACGCGGGAGGGTGCGGGGGATGCAGGAGCGGCAGTGGATCACCGCCCGCCGGAGCGAACTGGACGCCCTCGCTGAGAAGTTGGCCAAGCAGCTCCAGGAGGTCCAGGCCGAGCGGGATGAACTGGCGATCGCGCAGCAGGTGTTGAGCCGCCTGGCCGACAACACGCCGAACTCCGACGGGTATCCGACCGATCTGGTCTTACCCGATGGCTGGCGGGGTCCGGCCGGAGGGATGTCGGCCATACATCAGATGCCTCACATGCCCGGGATGAACGGCATGGACTCCATGGGCGACCCGAGCTTGACCGGCAGGGCGGGGATGCGCGACCCGCGAGCGGTGGTGACCAGGCTGACCCGGGACTACACGTTCCCGAATGACCAGCGGCCGACGATGCTCTGGTACCACGATCACCGGATGGACTTCACCGCACCTTCGACCTGGCGGGGACTGGCAGGGCTGCACTTCGTGCGCGACGACGCGGAAGAGGCGCTCGGCCTGCCCGCCGGTCCGCGTGAGCTTCCGCTTACGATCGCCGACCGCGCGTTCGACGGTTACGGCGACCTTCGTTACCCCGCCGTCGACCCCACCCTGCGGGACCCGCCCGGAGTCCGCGAGCCCTTCCTCGCCGGAGTCCTCGGCGACGTGATCCTGGTCAACGGGGCACCTGGCCCGTGCACGAGGTCGACGCCGCCCGGTACCGCTGCGCGTCCTGAACGCCTCCAACGCCAGGCACTATGAGGTCGAAGCCGTCACCGACGACGGACGCCGGCTCGGCTACCTCTTCCATTGCCACAACGCGGAACACGAAGACATGGGAATGATGGCCAACCTCGGGATCAGCTGACCCGTCGGCGTCCGCTCGACGGGAGCTGTAGACCGTTGCTGAGGATGAAGAGCCGGCGTTCTACGGTCCCGTCGATCCCCACCCGTCGTTGGCGAATCGCCATGAGGTGCGTGTTGACCCGCTGGCCGTCCCAGAACAGCGCCTGCTGCTTTGTCCCTTCCTACTGATGAGACCCCAAACGCCATCCAGCGAACAGGAGACGCCATGACCACCCCGATCCCGACACCGCTGTTCACCGACCCCGCGCCCGCGCAGCGCCTGGAGCGAGCGGCCGCCGCGCTGACGGAACACCGCTTCGCCGTTGAGATTCTCGATGACGTCCCCGCCGCGCGAGCCCGCATCCAAGACTTGATCCCCGCGGGCGCCTCCGTATTCACCGGTGCCAGCGAGACGCTTCGCCTGTCCGGCATCGATGACGACATCAACACCAGCGGGCGGTACGACTCCGTCAAGGCACGCGGGGTGTGCATGGACCGGGCCACCCAACGGAATGACATCTGGCGGGCGCTGTCGGTCCCCGACTTCATCGTGGGCAGCGTCGCTGCGGTCACCGAAACCGGTTCCCCGGTGGCTGGCTCCGCCAGCGTAAGCCAACTGCCTGGCTACGCCGGCGGCGCCGCCCGCGCGATCTGGGTCGTCGGGGCGTAGAAGATCGTTCCCGACCTGCCCGCCGCGCTGCGCCGCGTCGAAGAGCACTGCCTCCCGCAGAACGGGCTGGGAAACCTCGAGGCTTCCCAGCCTGCTGGCGGCGTGACCGTGGCACAGGCCAGGCGCCGACCCCTGCGGTGTAGCGGGCGGCGACGTCCTGCCAGTTGACGAGGTCCCACGGTTCGGTGACGTAGTCGCGCCGGACGTTCTTGTACTGCAGGTAGTAGGCGTGCTCCCAGGCGTCGAAGACCAGCAGCGGGGCACTGCCGTGACCGACGTTGCCGCGGTGGTCGTAGACGTGCTCCACGATCAGCCGCCTGCCGAGCGGCTCCCAGGCAAACACGCCCCAGCCGGAGCCCTGCCCGCTCGAAGTAGCAACCGTGAGCTGCTTCTTGAACCGCTCGAAGGCGCCGAAGTGTCTGTCGATGGCGTCGGCGAGGGCGCCGTCGGGGCGGTCGCCGCCACACACGAAGCCGAGCAGGTCGATGCCCGGCCGTCCCAGTAGTGGCAGTTCCTGAACGGCGAGATCACGTCGGCGACCGGAAAGCTGTGGACCTCAGCCGGCTGGTGGACCGTGCTCCTAGTCCTCGCGCCAGGGCCGTACCGTCACCGTCCACGGGCACGGACCAGTTCCCGTCGAGCGGCACGTCGCCGCTCGACGACACCACCGACTACGGGTCCTGACGCAGTGAGCCGCTCCATATGGACTTGCTCAGCCCCGGTCAGCTGTTCAGCTTCATCCCGCACGAGAGTGCCGTTCACCCGGACTTGACGGCCCAGTTCAACCTGGACAAGTCTCCCGGCAGCCTTTGACAGTTAACCCACTCCCAGGGAGCAGCATCGCAGGCGGTCAGGTCCGATCGCGATGATCGCGCGTCCGTTGATCAACGCAGCCGTTCCGCCGGAGCGACCGCAGACTGTCCGTCGAGGGTTGCCGTGAGCATCGGGAGCAGCTTGATGAGTTCGCCGTGGTCGGCGAGGGCGTCAAGAAGCCGGGCCTGGTCCGTGCGGACGCGACGGGCGGCACGTCGGTGGAACGCGCTGCCGCGGGGCGTGAGATACAGCAGGACGCGGCGGCGGTCGGCGGGGTCGGGGCGGCGGTGAACCAGGTTGTCGGCGACCATGAGGTCGACGAGCTTGGTCAGGCTGGGTGCCGGCATCAGGGCCTGGTCGGCGATCTCGGTCATCGGGTGGCCCCGGCCGTCGGCGACGCTCGACAGGACGCGCCACTGCTCGACCGAGCAGCCCTCCTCGGCCAGCACGGCAGCCAGGCGCCGCACGAGGCGCCGTTCGGCGTGGCTGAGGAGATGAGCGAGGTCCGGCGACGATTCAGACGGCATTGCCGGTGTCCTTCCGATAGGTCTACTGTTTGGACAGATTACGAGCCTCCGCGAGGGCGCTGGGGCCGGGACCGCGATCCGCATGCCCCCATGCCCTCACGGAGGTGGTCTGGTGTATCCGCTGCCCCCGTCGAGGAACGGCAACTCGGGCAGGACCCTGAACGTGGCGCTGGTCGTGCCGTTGCAGGGTCCGGCCGGAGTCTTCGGCCCGTCGTGCGAGATGGCCGCACAACTGGCCGTGGAGGAGCTGAACGCCGCGGGCGGCGTGCTGAGCCAGGAGGTCCGGCTGGTCGTCGTGGACGGCGGAGCTGCGCCGGAGCGGGCTGCGGGCGAGGTCGAGGCCCTGGTGTCGCTGCGGGCGGTGGACGTGGTGGTGGGCTGGCACACCTCGGCGGTGCGCAGAGCACTGGTGCCGCGCATCGCGGGCAGGGTGCCGTACATCTATACCGCACAGTACGAGGGCGGTGAGCACACGCCCGGGGTGTTCCTGACCGGCGAGACGGACGCGGCGCAGTTGCTGCCGGCGATGCGACTGCTGGCCGAGGCGACCGGAGCTCGGCGCTGGTGCACGGTGGGCAACGACTACGTGTGGCCCCGAGTCACCGCCCGGGCCGCGCGCGGGTACGCCCGGGCCTGTGGCGGCCAGGTACGGGACGAGGTCTTCGTGCCGCTGGGGACGTACGAGTTCGCCCCGGTGCTGCGCCGGATCGAGCGGTGCGAGGCGGATGTGGTGCTGATGTTGCTGGTCGGGGACGACGCGGCGCGTTTCAACCGGGCGTTCGCCGCCTATGGGCTGCACCAGCGGTGTCTGCGGCTGAGCACGCACATGGACGAGAACATCCTGCTGGCCACCGGCGCGGAGGCCACCGAGGGACTGTGGGCGACGGCCGGGTACTTCGAGACGCTGGGGACCGCCGAGAGCCTGGACTTCAGTGGCCGCTACGCAGCCCGGTTCGGCATCGAGGCCCCGGTGGTGGGGAGCCTCGGCGAGTCGTGTTTCGAAGGGGTACGACTGCTGGCGGCACTTGCCGAGCGGGCGCAGTCGCTGGACGTGGACGCCATGTGTGCGGTGGAGGACACGGTCACCTACGAGGGACCTCGGGGCTTGCTGCGGCTGCAGGGCAACCATCTCCACCAACGGCTGTACCTCGCACGGGCGGACGCCTTCGACTTCGACATCGTCGCCCAACTCTGACCCCAGCCCCGCCTTCGCGCTGGTCAGCGTACCCGTCATGCCCTTTGCCCCGCCTGTCCATTGACAATACCCCGCCGCAGAAATATTTTCTATGGGAAGAATCAAGCAGAGCAATCCTCCTCGGCACAGCGACGACCAGGGCGTACGCGCACCACCCCGCGCACGCACGGCGACACCCCGAGACCCGGCGGGCGCCAGTCCGCACGAGGACTCACCAGGTCGTCAAGCAGCGGAATACCGTCCACCTACTGGACGGCTTGCGCACCCCCATCACCAGGCGTGCAATTCCCATCGGAATCCGTCACAGCCAATCCCTCCGGGAACTCGCGATACACAAGAAAGGCCACTTCAGGGGCCATCGAGGCGCACATTTCGATGAACCTTGGATTCTCTCCAGTCATTTATCTACGCGCGTCACCAAAAGGCTCACTAAAGAGCCTTCATTTAAAGGATGCGAAACGCCCGGGAAACAGTGCGGCGTGACTCTTCCGTGGAACTCCCCCCGGGCCATCCGGGCGGTGACCCTGCATGCGGAAGAGGGAAGAGTCGTGACGGAGATCGTCGACGGAGAGGCGCCGGCAACATCAGCCGGACGGACCTATAACGACTGGGCGAAGAACGACACGCTGGAGGACTACTCGCTGCGCTACGCGCCGAAGTCCTTCCGCCGCTGGACCCCCTACGTGGTGGCCACCACCGCGCTGGGCGGCATCGCCTACCTGGCCGACTTCGCCATCGGCGGCTCGATCGCCATCTCCAACGGCTTCTCCAGCGCCATGGTGGCGATCCTGACCGCGGCCGTGGTTATCTTCCTGACCGGCATACCGATCTCGTACTACTCGGCCAAGTACTCCATCGACATGGACCTGTTGACCCGGGGCGCGGGCTTCGGCTACCTCGGCTCGACGCTCACCTCGGTCATCTACGCCAGCTTCACCTTCATCTTCTTCGCCCTCGAAGGCTCCATCATGGCGCAGGCCCTGGACCTGGGCCTGCACATCCCGCTCGCCGTCGGGTACCTGATCTGCTCCCTCATCATCCTGCCGCTGGTCATCTACGGCATGACCGCGCTGTCGAAGATGCAGGTGTGGACGCAGCCGGTCTGGCTGGTGCTGATGGTCGCACCGTTCGTGTCCATCGCGATCCAGGACCCGGGCAAGTTCTCGAAGTTCACCCACTTCGCCGGCAACTCACCGACCGGCTCCACCATCAGCATGCTCGGCGTCGGCGCGGGCGCCGGTGTGGCGTTGTCGCTGATCGCGCAGATCGGTGAGCAGGTCGACTACCTGCGGTTCATGCCGGACAAGACGCCGGAGAACGGCAAGAAGTGGTGGGGTGCCGTGCTCTCCGCCGGCCCCGGCTGGGTGGTGCTCGGTGCGGCCAAGCAGATCGGTGGCGCCTTCCTTGCCTTCTACATCGCCGGCAGTGTGGGCCTGGCCAAGGCCAACGAGCCGATCCAGCAGTACATGTCCGGGTTCAAGACGTTCGCAGCTCCGGTTGCCCTGGGCCTGGCCACGTTCTTCGTGATCCTCTCCCAGATAAAGATCAACTCGACGAACGCGTACTCCGGTTCGCTCTCCTGGTCGAACTTCTTCTCCCGCCTCACCCACCGTCACCCCGGCCGGGTCGTCTACATCTTCCTCAACGTCGGCATCGCCCTGGCCCTGATGGAAGGCGGCGTCTTCGGCTTCCTCAACACGGTCCTCGGCTTCTACTCCAACGTGGCCATCGCCTGGATCGGCGCGGTCGTCGCCGACCTGGTCATCAACAAGCCGCTGAGGCTCAGCCCGTCGTACATCGAGTTCAAGCGCGCCCACCTGTACAACTTCAACCCGGTCGGCTTCGGCTCGATGCTGATCGCCTCGGCCGTCTCGATCGCCGCTTACTTCGATGCGTTCGGCGACTACGGCAAGGCGTACTCGCCCTTCATCGCGCTGTTCCTGGCGATGCTGCTCTCGCCGCTGTTTGCGGTGCTGACCAAGGGCAAGTACTACATCGCCCGCGCCGACGACCTGGACGAGCCGCTACTGGGCGCGGACGGCCTGCCCTCGGCCGCTGTCCTGACCTGCTCGGTGTGCGCGACCGAGTTCGAGCGGCCCGACCTGTCGGGCTGCCCCTTCCATCGGGGCGCGATCTGCTCGCTCTGCTGCAGCCTGGAGAAGGACTGCCACGACTCCTGCAAGAGCGGCAGCGGCACCGCCGGTCCGGTCAGCCTTGCCATGCCCACCGTACGGTCCACGGACTGACCACTGGCGGACACCCGCGCCCCCATCGCCCCCGGCCCGCGTCCCTCGACGCGGGCCGGGGCATGTGTGAGATCAGGCTCATAGGGCTGCGGAGTAGCGAGCGGCAACGTCCTCCCAGTTGACCAGGTCCCACAGCTTGGTGACGCAGTCGGGGCGCACGTCCTTGTACTGCAGGTGGTAGGCGTGCTCCCAGGCGTCGAAGACCAGCAGCGGGGTGCTGCCCTGGCCGGCGTTGCCGTGGTGGTCGTAGACCTGCTCCACGAGCAGCCGCCTGCCCAGCGGCTCCCAGGCGAGCACGCCCCAGCCGGAGCGGACTGGGGCAGCGGCCTCGACCTCAACATCATCGGCCACGTCATCGTCGGCCTCTTCTTCGCCACCTGGGCCATCGCCCTCGCCGTGTGGAAGTTCGGCCGCATCGAGGAGAAGTGGAGTGCCGGACTGCGCCCGACCCAGCAGCAGGCCGAGGAACAAAGCGAACAGCATCCGCACCCTGGGGTCCCGGCAGTCACGCCGGGGCCCCAGTCATCGAGTCAGCTCCCCGACTGCCGCTCAGCACGCAGACTTGACAGAGAACTGCGCCTCCCTGTCAAGTCATGCGCGTCGCGCTTACGCATCATCGTGAGCCGGGAGCGGTCGCACCCCGAGCCCAGCTGTCCCTGTTGTGACGACCATTTCGGTATGCCGAGGTGGCCTGTGCGTGTGAAGGCGGCGATGGAGCCGCGATCGGGCGGCGCTACGGCTGTCGTGCCAGGAGGTCTGCGGCCAGGTCGGCGAGAGTGTCGGGTGCCGACGTCGCGTCGAGTTCGGCTCCTCGTTCGTCCGCTGCGAGTGGTTCGAGTGTGGCGAGTTGAGAGTCGAGGAGCGAGCCCGGCATGAAGTGGTCGTGGCGCCGTCGGAGCCGGTCCGCGAGCAGTTCGCGGTCGGCCGTCAGGTGCAGGAAGAAGGCGCCTGGGCAGGCCGCTAGCAGGGTGTCCCGGTAGCGTCGCTTGAGTGCGGAGCATGCGACCACCGCGCCGGTGCCTGCCATGTCGTGCTCGTGCAGCCAGCGGCCGATGGACTCCAGCCAGGGTCGGCGGTCGGCGTCGTCGAGTGGCGTGCCGGCCGACATCTTGGCGATGGCGGCCGCGGATACCCGCGCGTCGAGCCCGAGATCGTCTTCGTCATGGGGGAGCGGCTGGCCGGGCGACGAGGGACCAGATCGCACAGCCCCACGTCAAAAGCGGTACGAGAGACGGCGGGTGGTTGGGGCGTCCGCGCCAGCCCAAGTACTCCTCCAGCAGCCGACGGCTGTCGCTGAAGCTGTAGGTCGTATCGGTAAGGGACAAAGCCCACCCCAGTGGCCGAACCCACCGTCCGCGACTTCGAGATAGATCCGCTTGAGGAGCGGCGGCATCGGATGCCCCACCGCAGCCTCAAGCTCGGCCACGGCCACGGCCACGGCCACGGCCTCGGGCGACGCAGGCGGCGGCAGCTCGCCGGCCGTGGACTGCATCGGCCTGCTGCTGATGGTGCTGGTGCGAGCCGCCGACGTCACCGACCGCCAGGCTGCCCGCGTCATGCTGCCCCGCCTGCGGGCACGGTTCCACAAGATCACGCTGGTGTGGGCCGACGGCGGCTGCACCGGCCGCCTGGCCATCTGGGCGAAGGAGAGACTCCAGCTCACGCTGCAGATCGTCAAACGCAGCGATGACGTGAAGGGGTTCGTGGTACTCCCGAGACGCTGGGTAGTAGAGCGCACGCTGGGGTGGCTGATGCGCTCGCGCCGCCTGGTGCGGGACTTCGCGACTCTGCTCGCCAGCAGCGAGGCGTTCATCTACTTCTCGCAGGCCATGCTCATGAGCCGTCGCCTCGCCCGCCCGGCTTCCCGGCGGCGGCAGGAACAGTCACGGTGGGCTGCCGCGGCGTGAGCCGTCCGGACGGCGACACGGTCAGCCAGTCCTGTTCGGCCAGGCGTTTCGTCTTGGACCGCACCCCCTCGATCTTCGCCGGCACCAACTCCAGCCCAAGCCCGGACGCGATCTCCTTCGCCGACACCCCCTCACCGCCTTCGGGACAGGACTCCATCAGCTCCACGATCCGCCGGTAATCCGGCGCGAGCGCCTCCACCGTCATCCCCTCCCCGAAGTGCGGCTCGATCGACCCCACCCCGGGACCTTCACCGCTTTGGCCGCCGGCACCGGTTCCGGCGCCTCCTGCACGGTCGCATCCGCCGCATCACGGGTGTGGCCAGGGCCTCGGCCAGCTCCACCCGGGCGATCGCCCGGCGTTCCAACACGGCCTCGGCTGCGACGAGTTCGGACAGGATTCGGTCCGCCTCCGCATCGTCGAGGACGAACTGATCGCCCGAACGCTCCCACGACGACACCGGAACCAGGCCTGAACAGCGGAAACTCAATGATCACATCCGGTAAGACAACGGCTTCTGAACGATGCCGCCCTGGGCTGGAAACGGAGCCTTCAGGGGCCACCGCGCCAGTCCCCGACCCTACTCAGGCCGCGGTTGCCCCTCTGATGTCACCCCCTTTTCCCGGTGGACTTGGAGCTGGCGGTAAGACAGTTGCTCGGAGGGGTTTGCGGAACCTGTACGTACGGAGGTGTCCAGGTCACCGATACGGTCGGCGAGGATCCGCAAGGCTTCAGAAGACGGCGAGCCGGGTTGAGCTGTAAACACGATCAACCATTGGCCCGGATCACCGGGAAACAGAAGGGTCTCATAGTTCAAGGTGACTTCGCCGAGCAGGGGGTGCCGGAGGTGTTTGGTACCGTGGGAGAACTCCTCCACATCGTGCGCGGCCCACCATTGGCGAAAATCTTCGTCTGCGGCCGACAGCTGATTAATTAGCTCGGCCAGTTGCGGATCGTTCGGATGTCGACCGGCATGCAGATGCAAACCTGTGACGATCATTTGGGCGGCCTGGTCCCAGTCGAGAATTATTTCACGCGCCGCAGGGTCGCGAAACATGAATCGCGCAAAATTGCGCTCGCGAGCCGGCATGGCTTCGAAATCGACGAACACTGCGCGAGCCATACGGTTAAGGGCGAGGACGTCCATGCGGCTGCCCAGAATCATGGCAGGGGTATCCCGAAGAACCTCAAGCAGCGCGTACGCACCCGGACGCACTCGGGGAACGGCGGGCTGGCTCACTCTGGCCACGGACTGCGGCCTGGCGAGCCTGAACAGATGCGCACGCTCGACATCATCCAGCCGCAGGGCCCGGGCTACGGCCTCCAACACCGCTTCGGAGGCGTTGGCCACCCGTCCGCGTTCCAGACGGATGTAGTAGTCCACGCCCAATCCGGCTGAGAGCGCAACTTCCTCACGGCGGAGTCCGGGAACACGGCGACTCGCCCCTGCCGTGATCCCGGACTGCTCAGGAGTCACCCGGGCACGCCGCGAGCGCAGGAAATCGCTCAGCTCTTTGTTGACACCTGAACCGGACGACGCCTTGCTCATTTTTTGAGTCTAGCTCTCTAGACGCAATCCTGGCAACGTGCATAGCGGAATTTCGTGGTCGCCTGCGCCGCCCTCGGTCTGTGATAAGGGGAGCCCTTGGAGCAGTCGCGCCCGGCAAAATCGAAGTGGAGCTGCCCCGCTTGTTTCCAGACCGGCGAGCGGGGTCGAGTAAATAGAGGCTTTCGGAATGTAATCTTGGCGGCCGATAAAGCAGCTTCGGGTTTTCCTCAGTGTTTTGATGTGCTGTTGCGGGAGTGGGTCGCCGAGGAAGGTTCGGGGGAGCGGGTGGCCCGGTGCCCGGCACCGGTTCGCCTCCCACGTCAATCCGGCTGCGGTCTCTGCCTGGACCCATCCGCGCGGGATGTGATCTTGCTCCCGGAGTATGCGGAAATGCGTTATTGGAGTCTGTGTATCGTCGCGGCCGCGCAGGTGGTGGAGCCGAATTCCTTGCCCTCGTCCAGACGTCGGTCTGTGACCGCGCCGACGACCTTTTCGCCGGTTTCCGTGTCGGCGGGGATCGGGGCGTTCTTCCGAAGCCCACATCGGCAACTACCCAGCAATGGGAAAGGGGGCCTGCCAGTACCTGGACCAGCAGGCCTTGGCCGAGGCAGGCCTCTTTGACCGCCTCCAGGTGCCTTTCCGGGGTGTTCCCTGGGATTGCAGGTCAGCACAAGGCCCGCAGGACACGATCCTCGCGGACCGCGCCGACCAAGGCGAATCCCCGGTGGACGGGCTGTTGCGGAAGGTCACCGAGCGACGCTGCTCCAACCTCCGCTCGATCACCTGGGACTCGGCAAGCACGAGGGCCAGTGCGGGGGAGGCGGTTCCGCCGAGGATCGCGGCTCTCTGCCGCGACAGCCACGGCGGCATGTGCCGCTTCGCCGACCATGACCGCCTTTGAACCGGTGACGCACCAGGGTGCGAGATTCACCGACTGAAGAAAGAAGGACATCTCCATGGATCTGAAACTTGAACTCATCGTGCTGCCTGTCTCCGACGTCGATCGGGCCAAGGCCTTCTACCAGGCGGTGGGATTCCAGCTGGACGTCGACAACACGGTCAGTGGGGACTACCGGGTGGTGCACTTCACGCCGCCGGGCTCCGAGTGCTCGATCATCTTCGGCACGGGGATGACTTCCGCCGCGCCCGGCTCGGTCCAGGGCCTGTACCTCGTCGTCTTCGACATCGAGGAGGCCCGGGCGGAGCTCGTCGGCCGCGGCATCGATGTCGGCGAGGTGTTCCACGATGCCGGATGGGCCCTTCACCACGGCCACGATGCCGGAGGGGTCGTCCACCCCGGTGCGGGCCAGGAGCGGGTGGCCGGCCCGCATCCTGCCCGTGCCGACTATGCCTCCTACCTCACCTTCAGCGACCCGGACGGCAACGGCTGGGTGCTGCAGGAGGTGAAGAGGCGGATCCGGCCGCCGCTGACATCGCGTTAGCGGCTCAGGGGCTGCGGCGGGCCGGGATCCGCCTGGACGGTATGAGGCAACACGGGATGGCTCGCCGTGCGGAGGCGGTCGTCGGCGTCATGGCTGTCATCCCGCTTCGCCTACCACCGGGCCTTGGTCCTCTCCCGTTGTGGTCCCGGCCGCCGCCGCAGCAACGCCCTCCTGAGGATCGTCTTTTCCTCTCACCTACGTACCGGATGGAAACCGCAATGACGAGCACTGACCAGACCGCACACATTGAGCCGCCGAAGCCCCGCGAGATATCCGACGCAGCGATAGCAATGATCGACGAACAGGGGACGGTGGTCGGATGGACCCAGGCCGCTCAGCAGCTTGTCGGGTACTCCGCTGGAGAAGTGGTGGGCCGCTCCGCCACGCTCGTGCTGCCGTCCTCCCAGAATCCGCTGCGGGTTGCAGAGTTCGCCGAGCAGTGCCGTGCTCAAGGTGGCTGGTCGGGCACCGCGCCGGTTCGCCACCGCGACGGCCGCATACTCAACGTCAGTCTGCGCATCTCGCTGCTGCGGGGACAGGACGCAACCCTGCGGTGGCTGGTATCCCTGACCGACATAGGTGCGCTTTCCTCGGGGATGATGAACGGATCGGTGCGGGAGTCGCTCCTTATCCACGCACCGATCGGCATCGTCGTTCGCGACCCGCAGTTGCGCTGTACCTGGGTGAACGACGCCATGGAGCGCCACGACGGCATTCCTCGTGACCGGCGGTTGGGACGTCGACCCACCGAATCGATGCTCAGCTTCGAGACCGAAGCGCTCGAGGCAGCGCTGCGGCAGGTGCTGGAGTGTGGCATCACCATGGTCCACGAGTACCGGGCGTGGCCGCCGGAAGATCCGCGTCGGGAGCACGCATTCGCGGCCTCGTTCTTCTGCCTTCAGGACGCGGACGGCCAGGCGCTGGGGGTGTGCTCCATGAGCGTGGATGTCACCGGCGGCCAGCGGGCGCGCGAGCGCCTTGCCATCCTCAGCCAGGCCGGCACGCGTATCGGCAGCACCCTGGACGTCATGCAGACCGGACAGGAACTGGCGGACGTTGCCGTGCCCCTGCTGGCCGACTACGCCATTGTCGACCTGGCAGAGCCGGTTCCGCTCGGTAAAGAGCCCTATGCCCGACTCGACACCATGTACGATCACGCCGCTGTTTTCCGCCGTGCCGGTTTGGCCTCGATCCACCGAGGCATCCCAGAGTCACCGTGGGCGCGCGGGGAGATGGTATTCCTCTCACCGAACTCGCCGTTCAGCAGCGTCCTGTGCACGGGGAGGTCTCACCTGGAACCGGTGCTGGACACCTCTCCTGGGGCATGGATCGACCACGACCCGGCGCGGGCGCAGAAGATCCGTGAGAACGGGGTGCACTCCCTCATGGTCGTGCCCATCCGTACGCAGCGCTCCGTGCTGGGCCTGGCGTTGTTCGCACGCACCGACGACCCGGTACCGTTCCAGGAGGATGACCTGCTCCTGGCCGAGGAACTGGTCACCCGGGCCGCACTGTCGTTGGACAATGCTCGCCAATATGCCCGCGAACACACTGCGGCCCTCGCACTGCAACGCAACCTGCTCCCACACCGTTTGATGGGTGGCGTCGCGGTGGAGGCGGCCTCGCGCTACCTGCCGGCCGATACGGATGCAGGAGTTGGGGGCGACTGGTTCGACGTCATCCCGCTGTCCGGCGCCCGGGTGGCACTCGTCATCGGGGATGTGGTCGGACACGGCATCGACGCCGCGGCGACCATGGGCATGCTCCGCACCGCCGTTCGTACACTGGCGGACCTGGATTTGCCTCCCGACGAGCTGCTGAGCCACCTCGACGACAGCGTCCGGCGGCTGGCCGAGGAGGACGACGACCCCGACCAGGTCTCCACGATGGGCGCGACCTGCCTGTACGCCGTCTACGACCCGGCCACCCGGCAGTGCACGATGGCACGGGCCGGGCACCCCCCGCCCGCGATAGTCGACGCACAAGGCCAGGTCACCTTCCCCGACCTGCCCACCGGAGCCCCACTCGGCCTCGGCCTCGGGCTGGTCCCCTTCGACGCTGTGGAAGTGGAACTGCCCGAAGGCAGCCTGCTCGCGTTCTACACCGACGGCCTGGTCGAGTCCCGTGACGAGGACATCGACGTCGGCATACACCGCCTGGGCACCGCTCTCGCTCGGCCTGATCAGTCCCTGGAGGACTTGTGCTCCTCAGTGATGGAAACCGTGCCGACTCAGGCACCGTCCGACGACGTCACCTTGCTCCTTGTCCGGACCCACACACTCAACGCGGCCCAGATCGCCTCCGGGGACCTACCGGCTGAGCCAACCGCCGCCCGCACCGCCCGTCAGCTGGCCGCCCGTCAGCTCAGCGAATGGGGGCTGGAGCATCTCGTACCCGACACGGAGCTGATCGTCAGTGAACTGGTCACCAACGCTATCCGCCACGGCGCCGGCCCGATCCGGCTGCGGCTCATCCAGCACCAAGCCCTGACCTGCGAAGTCTTCGACAGCGGAACGTGCTACCCGCGCCTGCGGCATGGCCGCATCGTCGACGAAAACGGCCGAGGCCTCCTCATGGTTGCCCAGTTGGCCCGCAGATGGGGCTTCCGCCCCACACCGTGCGGCAAGCTCGTCTGGGTCGAACAAGACCTGTCCTCTGCACCCTCGCACGCACGAAGTCCGTAACTGGAAAAAGTGAGGTTGACAGGTTGCTCATCGTCTGGTTCGGTAGGGCCTTTTGACAGCGAGGAACACCGGTCACCCCGGACCGCGACAGGTGTGCGGCGAGATCGAGTCAGGATTTCGTGCATGCATGCGCCGAGTCGCCCAGGACGTGGGCCGGTCGCACCCGGGGCCGTCCGGGGCCGGTGCGGGGAACCCTGGCGAGCAACGCGATGCTCCATGCCCGACGTGACGACACGGCTTTCACCGTGAAGGTATGCATCGACCGCCATGGATGTGTCCGTATAGAGGTCTATGACGGCGACCAGGACGCGAACCGGGACGTAGCCGTGACGGCCGCGGCCGACGCGCCACCCAACGGCCGGGGAATCCTCATCGTGCAGGCCCTGTCGGACGACTGGGGCGTCGACAAGCAGGGGCATGGGAAGGTCGTCTGGTCGCACTTCGCCGGCAAGCAAGCAGTCAGGAAGGCTTCCTCCACCTCCGTGTCCGGGACGGCCCTGCCGAACTCCTCTCCTAGTCAGCGCGGCCCGTCGCTGCCACGGCCACACCCAAACCGATCATCGCGAAGCCGCCCGCCCCGCCGACCATCGACAGGCGGCGGTCCGAGCGGACGAACCAGGAACGGGCCGCCGAGGCACCCAGTCCCCACAGGGTGTCCGTGATCACGCCGATGGCCACCGGGACCAGCCCCAACACCATCATCTGGAGGGGGACTCGGCCCGCCGAGTGGTTCACGAACTGCGGTAGCACCGCCGCGAAGAAGATGAGGCCCTTGGGATTGGTGAAGCCCACGAAAATGCCGTCCAGGACTGTGCGCAGATCGCTGCGCCGCTCACCCGCCGGGGCCTCCATGTCCGTCGCGCGCATCTCCTTGCGGTGCCGGAAAGCTTGCACGCCGAGGTAGACGAGATAGGCTGCGCCGGCCAGCTTAACGCCCGTGAACATCGCCGCGGAAGTCTCCACCAGCGTGCCCAGGCCCCACGCCACAGCGGTTACCAGGAGGTACGAACCGATCAGGTTGCCAAGGACGGTCGCGAGCGCCGTGCGGCGGCCGTGTGCCAGGGCCCTGCCGATCACAAACAGCACGCTTGGCCCCGGAATCACGATCACCACCAGCGACATCGCCGCGAACGCGAGAATGCTCCCCGTGGACACCATGTGTTTGCCACCTTCTGGATTGCCTTTCAGAGGTCATACAAACACGTGGCGGACCGTTCGCTCTAGCCTCGCGCTTGCACGAGGTAGGGCGTCCTCCAGGTGAAGAGGCGTATCGGGACCTGCCCGCGTCCGCGTCGAGAGCGGTGGCTGCGGGGTCGTGTCCCAGGCCGGCGGTGGACTGCTGGTGGAGACGGTCCGCAAGTCCGGTCCCGATCGGGCGAAATACGCCGCAATCACGTGCGCATCAAGCGCATGTGCCAGGACTGCGACCCGAGCTCCGTCAGCGCGGAGGAACGAAACGAACGTCGTACACAGAACGTCAGGCGGCACTCCGGGGACGGGGACCGCTAGAGCGCTTCTGACGGCTCTTGGCCTGCTGCCGGTTGATCGATTGGCTTGTCTCCCTGCGAGGGGTCGGTGTCCTGCTGATGCTTGCTGCACGTAGTGTCTGCTTGAGGCTCCGGCCATCCTCTGACGAGCTCACTGTTCAGGGCCGACTGCGGACAGCCCCCCAGCACGCCCGCAGTCGATCTAGCCTGCCGCGGTGCCGGTGCTGCCCTGCCTGGTCAGCTCAGGCCCAGCTTGGACAGGGCAGTGGTCCAGTCGCCGGCAATTGCGTTCTGGGCTGCGGCGAGGGTGACCTTCCCGGAGCAGACCGCGGTGTGCAGCTTCGTCTTCAGCGGAATCTAGCGAGGAACCCCGGGCCTGAAGGACTTTGTTGGCGGATTCGGTGACCGCCTTTGGTGATCTTGTTTGATCGGGCAGTCTGATGGAGGTTCGGTTCCATCGTGCGGGGAGGCAAGGAGGGACTGCGGTGTCGCTGCGCCCTGTGCCTGCTCCGTCCGTCCCGGAGGCCACTGCGCGGGTTGCTCGCGCCGCATTTCGTAAGGGCTGTCGGGCTATGCGGATGCGGGATGAGCTCGGTCCGCTGTTCGAGGACGAGCAGTTCGCTCGGGCATTTCCGCGCCGGGGTGGTCCAGCCTGGTCGCCGGGCCAGTTAGCGATGGTCAGCGTGCTGCAGTTCGCGGAGGGCCTGACGGACCGGCAGGCTGCCGACGCAGTGCGCGGGCGGATCGACGTCAAGTACGCGCTCGGGCTGGAGCTGGACGATCCCGGGTTCGATTTCTCTGTGCTCAGCGAGTTCCGAGTCCGGCTGGTTGCGCACGGCCTGGAGGAACTGGTCCTGGACCGGCTGCTGGAACGAGTGAGCGAACTGGGGATGCTGCGGGCGGGAGGCCGCCAGCGCACCGACTCCACGCACGTGCTGGCCGCGGTGCGGACGCTGAACCGGATGGAGTTTGTGGGCGAGACCCTGCGCGCCGCGCTGGAGACGCTGGCCGTCGCGGCGCCCGGCTGGCTGCGGCAGGTCGCCGCGCCACAGTGGTTCGAACGCTACGGCAAGCGCATCGACTCCTTCCGTTTCCCCAAGGGAGCCGACGCCCGCCGGCAGTGGGCGCTGGCCGTGGGAGAGGACGGATTCGCACTGCTTGAGGCCGTCTACGCACCCGACGCACCGGCCTGGCTGCGGGAGATCGAGGCGGTGCAGGTCCTGCGCAGCCGCGGGCCGCCGACGGGCGGATCGTGCTCGCGGTGGACGTGAGCAACTGGCTGCGTCCCGACGCGCCCACCAGCCCGGAGTTGCTGTTCTGCCACGTCTACGGGCGGGGCCGCAGCGCGGACCAGTTCATTCCCGGCTGGCCTTACTCCTTCGTCGCCGCACTGGAGACGGGACGCACGTCCTGGACGGCCGTGCTGGACGCGATCAGACTGGGGCCGTCCGACGACGCCACGGCGGTGACCGCGACCCAATTGCGCCAGGTGGTCACCCGGCTGATGCACGCCGGGCAGTGGCGGCCGGGCGACGCGGACATCCTCGTCGTCATGGACACCGGCTACGACGTCACCCGCCTCGCCTACGTCCTGGCCGACCTGCCCGTCGAACTGGTCGGCAGGCTCCGCTCGGACCGCGTCATGCTCCGGGATGCCGGCCCGCGCCGCTCCACCCCGCGTGGCGGACAGCCACGCAAGCACGGCGGCGTCCTCACCTTCTCCAAGCCAGAGTCCTGGCACACCCCCGACCAGGCCACGACGTGCGACACCACCCGCTACGGCACGGCCGAAGCCCTCGCCTGGGACCGGATGCACCCCCGATTGCAGGCCCGTGGCCCCTGGCTCGACCACTCCGGTGAACTCCCTCTGATCGACGGCACGTTGATCCGGCTGAAGGTCGAGTACCTGCCCGGTGACCGGGACCCGAAGCCGGTGTGGCTGTGGTCCTCGCGCACCGGCATGACCGGCCAGGACATCGATGTCCGTTGGCAGGCGTGCCTCCGCAGATTCGATCTTGAACACACCTTCCGGCTGTTCAAACAGACCCTGGGCTGGACCGTCCCCAAGGTTCGAGATCCGCACACGGCCGACCTGTGGACGTGGCTGATCATCGCCGCCCACACCCAACTCTGCCTCGCCCGGCCACTCGCCGAGGACCTGCGCCGGCCCTGGGAACGACCCAGCGAGCCACGTCGGCTCACCCCGGCCCGAGTCCGCCGGGGGTTCCGCCACCTCCGCGTGAAGACCGCTCGTCCCGCCAGCGTGCCCAGGCCCTCCAAGCCCGGCCCCGGACGCCCACCCGGCTCGAAGAACCGCAGGTCAGCCCCACATCACGAGCCCGGGAAGACCGTGAAGCGAATCGAAACCCTCACCGAACATGTCCGCCTGAAACAGCAGCGAGGTTAATGATCAAGCTGAGATGCTGTGGCGTATGGAGACGGAAACGATCTGGCAGACGGTATCGCGCTGGTTTCCCAGACAAACGGCGGTCCGCGGTTGGCGTGTAGCAGACCGTCAGGTTGGACTGCTCAGGCGGGACATTCAGGTACTCTCCGGGCCCAGCAGCCGGCCTCCGGCGCGTGTGTGCTTGGGGCTGCGCCGGTTCCTTGTCAGTCGCCGTCCCGCTGTGGGTGGCCGTCTGATCGCTGCGCTGGTCTTCTCGGAGATTGCAATGGGCCTGGATCGTGGCGTGGTGTCCGCGACGGCGTCGCACGCGCCCAGCCCGACAACGCGCGCCTCGGCGGAGTCCGGTCTTCCCCCGGCGATTCTGCAAGGGCCGATGGTTCTGGCTGTTCTCGCGCTGATGGCCGCATTGATCGCCGCATTGGTGGCGATATTTGCTGCGCCTGTGGTGGCCTTCGTTGTGGTGTGGCGAGGATCGGCATCTACTCCCTGGCGATCGGGCAGGTGGGTCACTCGTTACCGTTTGGTCCACAACGCTGCCTTGACCATCCGTGCCTGTAGCGCGGCCTCGACGGCGTCGGCGGACGACCAGCCGCAGCGGCTGCGTGAGGTGGCCCGTCGTCTGGCTGTGACCTCCAGGCTGATTGCGAGATCTTACCGCGACGCGGGTAGCGTCCGGTGGCCCTCTCACCGTAGGAAAGCGCTGCGGCGCCACTCGGGCCTGGTCATCGCCAAACTACGTGTCGTAGAGAGCCGTTTGGACACGGACTGCGACGTGGCGCTTCGGGAACTGGCAGCAACGCTGATCGCCGTGTGCGATCGATACGTGCATGGGCGGGTCGGGGCACTTCTGGACGAGGAGGCGCTGATCGGCCTGGAACCGGCAAGGGACTGGGAATGGCTACGGGTGGTAGTGGCACTGCTGGCCTGTACCGGGGCCGCCGTGGGCGCCTCCTTCCTTCCCATACCGGATGCCGGGCAGCCCTACGCGATCGGAGGAGCTGCAGCTGCCGCATTCATGCTCGCCTACAGCGATCAACCGACCAAGGCGTTGGAGCTGTGGGACCGTATCGGCAGAACTGGAGCCTGACCAGTTGTGCTGTGCGCTGTATGCGGTTGAGCACCCGTGCTCTTCGGAGCCGGAGACAGAAAGGCCCCCGTCTTCGGCCAGGCCCGGGCGGGCGTACGCTGACCGGTTATGTGATGTTGACGCCGTGGGCGCGGGCGAGTGCGTCGAGGCCGTCGGCCCAGCCTTGGCCGATCGCGCGGAGTTTCCAGACGGGCTGGCCGTTGGTGGTGTGCCGGTACAGCTCGGCGATGACCATGGCGCGGATGTCGGGGTCGGCGGGCGGCTGGAAGGTCCACGCGGCCTCGGTGACGCAGTCCATATACAGGGCTGCGTGAGTGAGGGCGCCGCAGGTCAGGCCGGTGTCGACGTCCATGTTGATGGCGATCGTGACGCGCTGGATGTGAGCGGGCAAGGAGGCGAGGTGGAGGGCTGCGCGTTCGACGGTGTGCGGGCCTTCGGTCTGCTTGCCCAGCAGGCGGGCCGCGCCCAAGGCGGCGGAGGGCTGGTTGTAGAAGACGAAGTCCTCATCGCAGGTGACCTGGCCGCCCGTGTCGGTCAGGAAGAGAGTGAGGTCGGCGTCGGCGCCGGCTGAGCCGAAGGTGATGCGCAGTTCTTGCCAGGCCTCCTCGGGTAGCACCAGGTTCTGTCCGGGCGCGAGGGCGGTCGCCGGGACGTGGCTCGGCCGCGCAGGAGTGGGCGTCGGTGCCGCGGGAGCGGGCGGCGGTGTCGGGGCAGCGGTCTGGCTCTTCCACTCGGCGAAGGGGCGGATGCGGTAGGGATCCGGCAGGGGAGCCGAGTGCGCGGCAGGTAGGTTGGCGCGCAGGTCTCCGTCGAGGCCGACCAGGGTCCCGTCACCGGATCCGGTGTCGTCCTGGGCGTGGTCGAGGAGGCTTTGCAGACCGGGCAGTCGGCTGGTGTCGAGGGGCTTGATGGCGCTGGACAGGTTCCCGGAAGTGGTAGTGGTGACCGAACAGGCGACGTCCTGGCCGATGTCGAGGAACCGTAGCGCGTCGGTCGTCTCCCGCCAGGGGCCCGTTTCGATGGCCTGGCGCGTCCAGCGGCCGTAGGCCACGAACCCCAGACGCTGGGTATCCGGCAGACGCGTGAGCACGGCCAGGTCAATGGCGGTGATCCCGGGAGCGACGGCGAATGCCTCTTTGAGCGTGGCAACGATGTTTGACCCCATGGAAGTGAGCCACCACAGGGTGCGGTCCCGCTTGCTCAGGGTCTTGAGAGTGGGGCGCCCGCTGGGGGTGACCCCGGGCGTCTGGTCGGGCAGCGAGTCGATGTCCTGCTGCCGCATCACCACGGACAGCACTGCCCCGTCGACTCCCACCGCGCAGCCCGCGGCAGCGTTATCGGAGAAGGCGTAATTGACTGCCTCGCACACGGTCTCCTCGTCGTTGGCGATCAGGGCCTGCCACCACTGACCGGCCCCGGCGGCCAACTGCGTATGGACGGCGTGCAGGCGGGCCTCCTCGGCGGCCAGGTAGGCCGGAGCGTCGTCCTCGGCCCTCCGCTTGGCCGCCGCCCGTTCGGCGCGAGCGAACAGGCCCAGCCCTGCCAGGTGGTGGGCTTGGGCCTGTGCCAGCGCCCAGGCCAGGCTCAGCTGCTGAGGCCCCGGTACCACCGGCGGCCGGGCCGGGGTGAAGGACTGCAGGTGAACACTGGTCGTCTGCCGCCGCATCTCCTTCAACTCGGCGATCACCGCATCGCGTTCCGCTTCCTGCTGGGCCCGCTCGGCCTGCCGGCGAGCACGCTCCAACTGCGCCGCTGACGGCGCAGCGGCCCGCGAGCGGGTCGTGCGGCTCGTGTTGGTACGGCGGCGCCCTCCGCTAAGGGAACTGGAGGCGTAGAACGGGCCCACTCCCGAAGAGATCCGCGTGCCGCCGCTGCCCATGCTGATGCGTGCCGCGCGGGGCCCCACGGAAGTGCGAACGCCCCGGGTCGAGACCCGCACGCTCATCCCCGGCACACCCACACGAAAGCCGAAAGCCATGCTTCCTCTCCGTTCTCGCCTTTCCCACGCAAGGCGCGCTGCCCTCGACGACGACCGCGCCGCTGCCACATCGCACGCCGGCTGCCCCACACGACCTGGTGGCGCTCGGGAACGGCACCACCCGGAAGGACTGGCGAGCCGACGGGCCTGCCGCGCTGCCCCATTTCCCCGACCGCAGCCGCAGCGCCGCGGCTCAGCAGCCGGGCCGCGGCGCCTGCTACCTGTAGAAGACGGCGACACCGCCGTGATGGGAGCAGGCTCCCTGGTGATGAGCGGCGTAGCTGTAGGTGCCGTCATTGCACAAGGCGGTGGCCCCGGTCTGGTCAGTCGTGCCGCCGAAGTTCGACGAGCTGTCCGACGACGAACCGCTGCTGCTGCCCGAGGAACCGGAACTTGACTCGTGCGTGGCCGCCGAAGCCGGCGTGGCCGGCTTGGTCACCGTGACCGTCGGGGCCGGCGCTGCCGACTTCGTCACGGTGACCGCCGGGGCCGGCGCTGCAGTCTTCGTGGCGGTCGCGGTGACGGTGACCGTAGGGCGCGGGGCGGGACTGGCCGCACTGGAATTACCACCACCGAACGCGGCACCGACCGCGAGCAGCACGAAACCGCCGACCCACACGCGCTTGCGCTTGTGCAGCGGGCGGATATCAGGCATGCGGACAGGCTCAGGCGGACGGACGGCCCACGGCCCGGGCTGGTGCTGGCTCACGCGACGATCCCCCTACGACGGACACCCGGACATACGCCACGGGGCAGTTGAACACTTTACAAACTCTCCCCAGGAACCGCGCAACCCCCGTACATGCGCGGGATGCAGGCGGTGCCCTTCGACCCGTACCTGCTCCGGGGGCGGACTTTTACGACTCGCTTGGATCTGCAGTTCGCAGACCGGTTCCGGGCTGGTTGGTGTCATCCGTCCGTACCTGACGCCTCACCCGTCCGCTCCTGCCAGTAGGCGACGCTTTGGCGCACTACACAAATGGAGAGGTGGTCGCGGGCCAGTACTCGCACCATGTCGCCGATAGGCCGGTTGAAGGCGTCTGCGGCACCCGCCGCCTCTTGCCTTCTATTGGTCCAGTGAGCGAGGGCCTGGCGGGTGACGAGCGTGTCAGGATGATCCGTGCGGCCGAAGCGCGCTGCCGGCCAACGCACCCGCACCGGCGGGCCAGCGCCGTCTTCCGGGTGCTGTCAGCAGCTCACTCGGCTTGCTCCGACGACTGCGCGTCGTTCGCCGGTGCGGCCGTCTGCTCGGCCGAACCGGGGGCGGTGTAGAAGACGGAGCTACCTTGCTTGGTCCGCTGGGCCTGGTTCTTGGCCACGAGTCCTTCAAGGGTGGTACGCACGACGGTGGTCTTGATGCCGCGCTCGGGATGGGCCTGGCCGAGTGCGCTGGCGACTTCGGCCGCGGAGCGCGGTTCGCTCTGCTCGGTGAGATGGCTGCGGACGAGTTGGACCAGCGTGGGCTGGGCCGTCTTCGCGGCTGCGTCCTTGTTGCTGAGCTTCTTGGCCGCCGACTCCTTGCTAGTCGTGGAGTCCTGTGTGCCGGCTGCCTTCTTCGCGCGCGTCTGCTTTCCCTGGCCGGGCTCAGCAGAGGCCTTCTTGCGCGGAGCAGGCACTGCCGCGCCGTCCGAACCGGCTGTGGGCAGAGCCGGCGTCGGCGAAAGCCCAAGGACGTGCTGCACCTGCATCAGCACGGAGTGGTCGTGCTGCAGCGAGGCCAGCTGCTCCTGCAGTGCGGTGATCTCCGCAGTGATACGTTCCTGCTCCTTGGTGTTGCGTTCGAGGTCGCTGGTTACCTGTGCGGCGTACTGCGATGTCAGTTCAGTGCCAATCGTGATGGACATGGGTGGACCTTTCCTTCGGTTTCGTGGCCGGGCGTGCAGCACGTGTGGCGCAGGCGCAGAGAGTCACGCCTGTGTTTTCGGGCTGGGATCCGAGCGGCAGGTGGAGATGACTGCTGCGTGTGGCCTGGCATAGAGATAGTACGGATGGGTGGAGTCTGTTGCTCTTCTTGAGTGATGTCTAGTTCTCGACCTGAGCTTCACTGTTCCAATGAGTGGGGCTGCATGGGGCGTGCAGCGGGATGACTTGAGGCCTGTTCGTGGGGGAGTTGCCACAGGACTTCGTCGGTGTCCCGGCTGTGCTGCCAGGCGGTGAGGATCCCGGTGGTTGCGCGATCCCCGGCCGTCGTCAGGGCGTGACGCGGCGTCATTCCAGGGGAGGTGGGCACGGCGGAGCCGGAAGCCCGCGTCGGGCGCGAGCGTCAGCAAGTTCGCTGGGAAGGGGGTGTGCTCCTCGACGGCCCGGCTGCTCGCAGGAGCACTCTTGCGTCGGGTTGCCGAAGAGGGCCTGGCACCGGCCGGTCCTGCGGCGGCGCCGTCGGGTGGAAGGCTGCGGTCGACGCTGAGCCGAGTGCTTGTCAGCGCTGTCCGCAGGCATGCAGGGGCGACCTGATGCGCCGGGAAGGAAGTGCCGGGCCCGCCGGTCACCGGAAGACGAGCCACCGGTACCCGATGAGGCTGCCGGGGGATCGGAAGATGGGCTCCTTGGCGACTTTGGTGGCGGCCCGGTACTGCTCAGATGTGTTCCAGCAGGCGCCGGATCCCGTCGTGGATGAGTGCGGTGCGTTTTTGCGGTGTGAGCCAGGTGGCCGTTGAACCCTGGGCGGACTTGTCGACGAGCAGGACGTCGTCGACAGCCTCGGCCACCGGGAACAGGTGGCTGATGACGGTGACCATCTTGTTGCGAAGGACGGCGAGGGTGTCGTCAAGGCGGTTGTTGTCCATCGAGCCGAAGCCGGAACACCCCCGCGTCGGCGGGGAGGACCGACCCCTTCGAGCAGCTGGCCGACGCGCCCGCGGAACACCCTCGCGTCGGCGGGGAGGACGACACCACCAGCAAGGCCGCGGCCCCCCGGGACGGAACACCCCCGCGTCGGCGGGGAGGACCCCTTCAGTCGACCAGCGGGAGGTGGGCAGCGATGGCGCAGTCACTGTCCTCGTACGGCGAGGTGCCAGTGACGTTGTCGCCGCGGTTGGGGTTCGGGCGTGGCTGGCGCGGCTGCGCGTCCCCGTACTTCGCCTTGACCCGGCTCGCGTGCGTGGGGGTTTCAGGGACGCCGGGCGCGCGGAGCGCGGCCATCTCCTTGCGGAGCACGGGGACGACCTCGGTGCCAAGGAGCTCGATCTGCTCGAGGGCGGCTTCGACGGGAAGGCCCATACCGTCGACGTTCCACAGCTGGCGCTGGTAGTCGCCGAAGCGCTCCCGAAAGTCCATGGTCTTGTCGATGACCTCCTGCGGACTGCCGACCGAGAGCGGGGTGGTCTTCATGTACTCCTCGAGCGAGTGGCCGCGGAACATGGGGAAGCCGTTGAAGTAGGGGCGGAACGCTTTGACGGCGTCCTGCGACTTCTTGGCGATGTGAGCCTGTCCGCCCAGCCCGACGATCGCCTGTTCGGGAGTGCCGTGCCCGTGGTGGGCGTAGCGCTGCCGGTAGAAGGCGACGAGTCGTTCGAAGTGCCCGTAGGGAGCGAGGATGTTGTTGGCGAAGAAGCCGTTGCCGTAGTGGGCCGCCTGCTCAGCGATCTCGGGGGTGCGGATCGAGCCGTGCCATACGAACGGCGGGACGTCGTCGAGCGGTCGTGGGGTCGAGGTGAACGCCTGCAGCGGGGAACGGAAGTTGCCCTCCCAGTCGACCACGTCTTCCCGCCAGAGCCGGTGCAGCAGGTTGTAGTTCTCCAGCGCGAGCTCCAGGCCGTAGCGGATGTCCTGGCCGAACCACGGGTAGACCGGGACGGTGTTGCCGCGCCCGATCACCAGGTCGACCCGCCCCTTGGCGAGGTGCTGGAGCATCGCGTACTCCTCGGCGATGCGCACCGGGTCGTTGGTGGTGATGAGGGTGACCGACGTGCTGAGCGTGATCCGCTCGGTCATGGCCGCGATGTGCCCCAGCAGCAGGGTCGGCGAGGAGGGGATGAACGGCGGGTTGTGATGCTCGCCGATGGCGAAGACGTCCAGACCGACCTCGTCCGCCCGCTTGGCGGTGCGCACGACCGAGTCGATGCGCTCCCCCTCGCTGGGAGTGCGGCCGGTAGCCGGGTCGCGGGTGACGTCGCCGACTCCGAAGATCCCGAATTCCATGATGATCCGCCTTTCTGAACGGTGTGGTCGGTGGTTCAAGAGCCCGCGCTCGCGAACGCACTCTGAACGTGCTGGGTCCCAGGCCGAGGGCCTCCCGTGCACCGGGACGACCCCGGTGTCAAAGAGCCGGCTGTTCTCCCTGAGGAGCGTGTGCGGCATCGGGTCCGAGGCGTGCTTGAGGTCGAACACTCCCGGGTGGTGGTCGGGAAGCCATGCTCGTCACGCGCCTGCGGCGTGATCGCCCGCGTCCCGCCTGCCCGGGTGACCGGCTGCGCAGCGCGGCGAACAGATCCGCCTTCTCCTCCAACACCCGGTCGTGTCGGCAAGGTCGAAGCCGAGAGGCTTGAACGGTTCCTTGCTCGCCAGGCGGCTGAGCATCACTTCCGCACGCCGGTTCGAGAGCGCACCGCGCGTCACGGATCGCTGCACATGCGAACCGGGCCGTCGGCCCGGCGCCAAGCGGTAGCTGCCACAGTCCGGGCAGCCCGGGACCGGGCGGCCATGGAGGCGGTGCCGCCGTTTTCCGCCGGCACTGCCTGAGGAAGCCAAGCCACCCGATCCCGCCGAGTGGGCAGTGAAGGATGTCCATGCCGCCGCAGGATCGGCGTCCCTGCGGCTTCGTGTGCACCTCGAACGTCTATTCGGCCTGCGCCCGACGGGTGGTCGTCAGGCCCCGCCGCCACGACTTACGTGCGCAGCTGGCCCACCGGTGGCCTTCCGTTTGTCAGGGGACGGCGTTCTCCGAATTATGTGCCTCTAAGTAGCGCTGTGGTTACTTCATGTAATGGTGGAGGTGCCCTCGCGGAGGTCTCCGCCGCCCGGGAGCGGGTGCCGCAAGTTCGGCCCCCGGGTCAGGTTGGGGCGCCGTGGTCAGTTGGTGCGCAGTGGTGCGAGTGCGTTGGTCCAGGAGATGATCTGATCGAGTGTGGTGGTGAGGGCATCGGCCTGAGCGTCGGCGGGCTTGAAGACGGTGAAGTTCTCGAAGTCGGTGAAGAGGGAGAGCGCCACCTGGGAGCGCACGTCGGCCATCTGCAGCTCGCCGGCGATCAGGCGCAGGTGTTCCACCGCTCGGGTGCCGCCGGTGGAGCCGTAGCTGACGAAGCCGACGGACTTGTTGGCCCATTCGGCCGCCAGGAAGTCGATGGCATTCTTCAGCGCGCCGGGCACCGAGTGGTTGTACTCAGGTGTGACGATCACGAAGCCGTCGAGAGAGGCGATCTTCGCGGCCCACTGGTGAGTGTGCGGCCGGCTGTACTGGCCCATCGCCGGCGGGTAGGGCTCATCCAGCAGCGGCAGCTTGTAGTCCAGCAGGTCGACGAGCTCGTACTCGGCGTCGGTTCGGCGCCGGGCGTGCTCGAGCACCCAGCGGGCCACGGCCTCGCCGTTACGCCCGGGCCGCGTACTTCCGAGGATGATGCCTATTTTCGTCATTTGCTCACCTTTGCATTGAGGAGATGCTTGTCGTGTCAAGTAAATGCGTGTGCAGTTACTTGTCGTGTCAAGTAGATGACGGATTTGATTGACGCGTCAAGGAGGTAGGGTGTGAGGCATGTCCCCTCGAGAGCAGGCCCTGCGTCCCTTGGATGCCGACGAAGAAGCGCTCGTGCGCGCGCTGGGCGATGTCATGATGGCGCTGCCGCGTGCCGTCGATGCGGACATGATCCGCGACGGAGGCATGCGGCTTTCCGAGTACACCCCCCTCATGTTCCTGTCCGAAGCCCCTGGCGGTCGGATGCGGATGAGTGAACTCGCCGCGGCCTGTAACCTCACGCTCAGCGGGATGACCCGTGTCGTCATCCGCCTTGAGAAACAGGGATTCGTCCAGCGGGTCCGGTGCGACGAGGACCTGCGCGGCTGGAACGCGGTCCTCACAAAAGAGGGTCTCGCCCGCCGGCAGGAGGCGTGGCCCGCTCATCTGGCCAGCGTGCGGCGGCGCGTGCTCGACAATCTCGTCGGCCATGACCTCGCCCAACTCGCCACCGCACTGAGGCACATCGCGAAGGCCTGCTGAGATCCGGGCGAGCCGTCACGGCATCGACGGTTGCGGCACGAGGTTGTCGTGCGTATTCGGAGCCGAGACGGCGACCGAGCCAGGCAGGCCCCTGCGGTCCACGACGAGATGGATTTTCGATCCGTTCTTGCCCCGGCCGGTCGGATTCGGTCCGGTCGGCTGCCCGGTTCGAGGGCGGCGGATGCTGGCGGAGCCGATGGCGAAGCATGACCAGTCCAACTCGCCCCGGGCTTCGAGTCATACGGGCCGCGGCGGTTGCCGCTGTCGCGGCCTTGGGGCTGGTGCCGATCAGCGCGGGCACAGCGTCCGCGGCCCCGGCCGGCACGCAGGTGTCCGCGATTCACCTGCGATGACGCTTCCACACCGTCTGCCAGGGACCGAACGCTTCGCGGGGCAGATCTCTCCAGGGGATTCCGGTGCGGTACCGGTAGATGGTCCCTTCGACGATGCGACGGTGATCGACAAACGGACGCCCTGCCTTCCCTGCGTTGCGGGGAAGGCAGGGCACCAGGCGCGCCCACTGCTCGTCGGTCAGCAGGCGTATGCGCCCGCTCGTGGTCACCGAGGGTGGTAGGCGGTGGCCAGCGCGGAGACGGTGACCTCATCAGGCAGGAGGCCGTCATCGTTCAGGTCTGCACGGCTCACGTGGCGTGCGCTCGGTGTCATCGCCACCAGATCCAGGGCATCCAGCCTGGTCAAGGGTGCGGTGTACTCCACTTGTTCGGTGACGGTGCCCTCGAAGAATGGGGCCAGCGCCCGGTGCAGGCGTTCTTCCTTGGCCGGGTCGATCGTGACCATCCCAGGCAGCCGGTCGCGCAGCTCGGCCAGGTGCCGCTCGGTGGGACGGACCACGATCAACCGGCCGGTCGGGCGCAGCACGCGGTGGAACTCGGCCGGGTTACGCGGGGCGAACACGTCCAGCACGACATCGGCCACCCCGTCGGCCAGGGGGAAGGGACGGAAGACGTCCCAGGCCACCGCGGCGGCTCGGTCGTGGGCTCGGGATGCCGAGCGAAGTGCGCGCACCGACGTGTCCAGACCCAGACCACGGGCGCCGGGCAGCCGGTCGAGTACGCCGGCCAAGTAGTAGCCCGTGCCACACCCCACGTCCACGACCGTGGCCTGTTCAGCGACGGCGTCGGCCGCCAGGTGGGCCCCGACGTTGCGGATGGGCGCGTAGGTACCGGTGGACAGGAACCGATTCCGGGCTTGGACCATGGCCACGTCGTCGCCGCTGGTGGCGCGGGTGCCCGTCAGCAGGCCGGCGTACCCGTGGCGGGCGATGTCGAAGGTGTGGCCCACCGGGCAGCGCAGTACGCCGCAGCCGGGGTGCAGGTGGCGCGTGCGGCACGTTGGGCAGCGCAGCAGGTCGAGGGACAGTTCGAGGGCAGGGGGAAGCGACACGGGCACGAGGCACTCCTGGCAACGGTGGAGGGAAGAGACCGTGCCTGCGCGTGCTCGGAGCGTCACTGCCTCAGGAAGGAACGGGCAGCGTCGGGAGCGTGGTTCATCCAGCAGGCACACCAAGGAGGGCGACGCCGTCCGGCATCGCCCTCAATGTCTTCCGATCACAGGAAGCAGCAGTGCGGGGTGCTCATGAATGCCACGTCATGAGTCTACGAGCATGGGCGAGGCCCCTCATGCCCCAACGAAGTTGAGAGACACGTCCTAGCACTGCAACGGTGCTTGTCGTGACTGATGGCCAGGTCGATCGTTGGTGTGGTTATGGGTGGGGACCTTGCTGATGTCAGGTCGTGGGCGGGTGAACTGGAAGCTGTGCATGAGCGGTTCGTGCACCGTCTCAGCAGGTCGGAGCCCCGGGAGTCGGCACTTGCCTATATAAGGGGGCCTGATCGCACCCCTGCAGCGGAAGAACAGCTGGACCCTGGCGGAGGAAGCTGGCCACGCAGGCCCGGACCGCATCCAGCGGATGCTGAACCGGATCGAGTGGGACGCCGACGAGGTACTCGACGACGTGCGCCAGTACGTGGTCGACAACCTCGGCGATCCCAGCGCCGTCCTGATCGTGGACGACACGGGCTTCCTGAAGAAGGGGACGCGGTCGGCCGGGGTGCAGCGGCAGTACTCCGGCACCGCCAGGGCTTGTTTCTGAATAACTGTCAGGGTTGATCTTCCGGATGGGCCTCGTCAGGCAAGCGAACTCGAAGCTGTTCGAGGGTCCGGGCGGGCGACCCAGGCAGCGGTGTAACGGCGATGCGATGCAGGTCCAGGAGCCGGTGCCCGTCTTGGAACTGGTTGGAGAGGTTGGTGCGGGTGACGCCCAGCAGCTGGGCCAGGAGGGTGCTGGTGATCGCCCTGCGTCGGCGTAAGAGCGCTGCCAGGAGGCGGTGGTAGTGGTCCAGGCTGCTGGTCTGAGGGTGGAGGTAACTGCGCGGACGGTGGAAGCGTCGCTGGAAGGCCGCTTCGGCCAGGGCGTCCCAGTACGGCTCGGAGACTGCCACCAGCGTTCGAAGTCGGACCGCGGCATGCCGGTCAGGGCCGGATGGCTGAGCATCGTGGTCAGGTCGGGGTCGATCCGCCGGGCGGTCACCGGCGTCTGTGGCGTTCGGGGCGGGACTGGCGCCAGGGTGTAGTTCCAGTCGCCGTGGAACGCGTCGGGCGTGATCGGCAGGGCCTGGACTCGGCGGCGGTCACCGTAGTGCCCAGGCGGTAGCCGCCGGTGTCCAGCTCGGCGTCGATGGTGAGCCCAGTGCGTGTGGTCGTCGCCCACGTCATGGCCACCACCCGGCACGACACCGCGGTGACGCGATGGGCGATCGACCATCCCGCGATCGACCATCCCGTCCACGACCTGTTCAACGGCCTGCCGCGGCAGAAATGGAAGCGCCGGTCCTGCGGCAACGGGGCTCACGGCCTGCGGATCTACGACTGGGCACGCGTCGAGGTGCGGCCCTGGCATCGACCCGACCGCCGCCACTGGGTGATCGCCCGTCGCAGCGTCGCCCGCCCCGCGGAGATCTCCTACTACATCGCCTACTGCCCGGCCGAGACCACACTTGACGACCTGATCCGCATCGCCGGCAGCCGATGGGCCATCGAGGAATGCTTCCAGAGCGCAAGGCAGGAATGCGGCCTGGACCACTACCAGGTCCGCCGCTACGCCGGCTGGCACCGCCACATGACCCTGGCCATGGCTGCCCACGCCTGCCTGACCGTCCTACGAGCCCGGGAACTCGACGCTGGGAAAGCAGAAACGGATCCTCCCAGCTCATCCACCTCAGCCTCGCCGAGATCAGACGCCTGATCACCCGCCTCACCAACCGCCGGCCAGCATCTCTCGACCACATCCTGTGCTGGTCGACCTGGCGCCGACGGCGACAACACCAAGCCCGCACCAGCCACTACAAACGGCGCGGACACAGCCCTTGACCTGGCCATCAGTCACGACAAGCACCGTTGCAGTACTAACTCTCGGCGGCAGCCTTCAACATCCGCAAAACGTCTTGATGCCCCTTGCGGAGCTTCTCGTCGTTGTAGAAGAGCGTGAGGAGCGGGCCGGAGAGCGACTCTTCAAGGGTAGCGAGGGTGCCGCCGTCCGCAGTCGGCGCCAACCGCATCCGATCGATCGCCTTCATGCAGCCCATCGCCAGGCCCGTCCAGGTGAGCTCCCGCTCAGGTGTGACGACGGCGAAGGTGGACTTGATGGATGTGCCGCGGACCTTCCAACGGAAGCAGGCATCCGGCTCCATGATCCCGAGCTTGGTAACGCGAGCGTCGGAGCGCCAGGCGGGCCAGTTGCGCATGTCGCTGATCAGCCGCCATACGGTGGAGACCGGGGCATTGATCGTGACCGAGCTGATCGACTTGACCGGCGCATCCTCATCCAGGAGTCCTTTCTTGGCGTACTCCTCGTGCAACTTCATGAGTGACGGACCCGCGTAGAAGAGCTTCATGACCTTCCCCCTGACTGTAAGAGCGATGCTCTTTTATGAGAGCGGCGCTCTCTAATGAGGGCAATGCTCTCTGTGTTGGCGAGGGACGTCAAGCCCTTCCCGAGTTGACCTTGCTGCCGCGCAGCGCCCACGGCGTCTGGGCCGTCCGAGGTGATCGCAGCAGCCAACAGCGACAGGTGATGACCAGCGGCATGGAAGGCGTCCACCAGCATGTGGAACCAGAGCCCGTCGAGGATGTCGAGTAGTGGCGTCAGTCTGGGCAAGCAGGGCGGTGAAGACCTTCTCCCAGGTGCCGTCGACGGCCCACTTCCGCAGCCGGTTGTGAGCTCCCTTCCACGAGCCGAAGTGCTCGGGTAGGTCCATCCACGGCGTTCCGGTGCGGTACTTGAACGCGATCGCGTCGATCACCTGCCGGTGATCCCGCCACCCTGGCGAGCAGGTAGCGCCCGGTGATGCTGTGGCCTTCGCTGGTGGTGACGGTGATGTCCGCGTCAATGACGCGCACGTGCACGTGGTGGAAGCGGGTGAGGTAGGAGCCGTCGGGCAGGACCGCGAGTACCGCGGGGCGCCGGCGGGCGGACAGCCTGACCAGGAACTGGGCGCCGGTGTCGGCGACCTGGCCCAGGAACTCGTCGCCGTCGCAGGCGCGGTCGGCCAGCAGCAGCATCTGCGAGGTCAGCCTCGGCAGCAGCCGAAACGCCTGGACGATCTCGCCGGCTTCGGCGGGGCCGAAGACGGCGCCGAGGAGGCCGCGGGTTCCGGTCTCGCACAGCACGGCCAGTCGCAAGGAGGGGTAGCCGGACATGCCCCAGTGGTGCCGGACCTTGCCGAGCAGGGCTCGGATCCGTGGCAGGTCGGGGGCTTTGAGGGAGTTGCAGCCGTCGAAGGCGACGGTCCGCCAGCGCCGGTAGCACACGCCCGTCGTCGAAGGGCGTGCCAGCGGCACAGCGAGCACGTTGAAGAGCAGCTCCAACGGCTTCGGCCCGAGCCGTTTGCGCAGCTGGCGCAGGGCTGCCTCCGAAGGGGTGCACAGTTCGAGCCCGGACAGGCCGGCCACGAGCTTGTCCCAGACACGCTGGTAGCCCAGGCCCGGGAACAGTCCCAGAGCCAGCAAGAAGTAGATCCCGACCCGGGACGGCGTACGTACGCGGCGCTGCAGGGTTCTGGTCTGCTCGAGCACGTCGTCGACGAGTTCGAAGGGCAGGAATTGGGTCAACCCGCCGAGGTGCCCGGGGGCAAAGGCACCGGCGGCAACGGTTGTAGTGCGCGTGAGGGTGCGGGTGGCAGACTGGCTCGACAACGGGATCCTCTGAACGGAAGAAGTCTTGGTCGGCTTTCCTCCTACCAGGGGATCCCGTCTTACGTGCCCCGAACTACCCATGCACCGACAGTCCTTGACGCCGCAGGGCCAGCCTCAACTTCGTGGCATTGCTTCAACCGCATGATCGGCCGGCTCTACCACTGCCTGCAGCACCGCAAGCTGTTCGACGAACACACCGCGTTCCCCACCGAACTCGCCGCCGCGGCTTGACGACATAGCAACGTGAGGTGTCTGCCTTCATGCGCCGCCGCTGCCGCACTCACCCGATGGAGACTCCCGTTCGACCGCGGTCATCAAGATCGAGACCACAATGGCCACTGCATTGCAGGGCGGGAGATGCTTGATGGAGCTACGGCTTGTCAGCCCAGGCTGTGCCCGGTGGCTGCGCGTGCGTAGGAGCGTAGGGCGGCGATGACTTCGGTGCGGGTGCGGCGGCCGGCGAGAATCTCCATCTGGTAGCCATCCTCCATCGCGACGAAGTTGGCCGCGAGCAGGCGCGGCGGGTCGGTGAGGGTGAAATGACCCTGGCCTTGGCCCAGGACCAGGATGCCGTGGTAAACCATGATTTGACGTTCGGTCAGAGCGCTGTCGAGCGCCGCTGCCTTCGGGTCGCGCAGACAGCGGGGCCAGTACTCGTACAGGAGCCGGGTCAGCGCGTCGTCGGGGCCCGTGGCCGGGCCGTGGTCGATGCAGGCGCGCAATTGGTCACGCGCGTCGGTGAACTGCTCCGCCGCATGTTCACGCTGCTGGCTGTAGCGCTCGATGGCGCGCTGGTAGGTCTCGTAGACCAGGGCGTCGAGGTCGCCGTAGTAGAGCACGGCGGCGGGAGTGACCCCGGCTTCTTCGGCGATGTCGCGCAGTCGTAGCCCCTCCAGGCCTCGGGCCAGCAGCGCTCGCTGCACAGCCGCCCCCAATTCGGCCCGGCGGGCCTCCTTGCCCTTTTTGCCCGCTGCCATGCCATGCCCTTCTCTCACCTTGGGTTTAAGACTAGCAGCCCAGCTATTGACGGATTAGATGCCAGATTCTTAAATCTCCGTTTAACAACTGCTGGCCCTACTTGCAGGAGCCCCGCAATGTCGAACCCCACCGATGTCGCCCCCAGACCCTCGACCCAGGACAAGGGCCTGGCGACCAACGCCGTCGGCCTGCTGTCGATGGTCTCCCTGGGGCTGGCCTCCACCGCCCCCGCCTACAGCATCACCGTCACCCTCGGCCTGGTCGTGCTCAGCGTCGGCCACCTGGCCCCGGCCGCGCTGCTGATCGGCTTCGTGCCGATCCTGTGCACCGCCTACGCCTTCCGCGAGTTCAACCGGGTCATGCCGGACTGCGGGACCAACTTCGTCTGGATCACCCGGAACTTCGGCCCATGGTCGGGCTGGATCTTTGGCAACTGGATCCCGCAGATCGCCACGATCATCGCCATGACCGCCCTGGCCCAGGTCGGCGCGAGCAACCTCCTCGGCCTGGTCGGCCTCACCTCGCTGGCGAGCCAGACCCTTCCCGTGACCCTGCTCGGAGCCGCGCTCATCGCGCTCGTCACCGTGGTGGGCTACCGCGGCATCCAGCTCTCCGCGGCCGTTCAGACCGCGATGGTCGCCCTCCAGATCGTGGCCCTGATCGGCTTCGGCGTCGCCGCTCTCGCCGGCCACGACGCAACCGCACCCAGCCCCGCCTGGTTCAACCCCTTCGGCTTCACCGGCAGCGGCCCCTTCGCCGAGTCGGTCCTGCTATGCCTGTTCATCTACTGGGGCTGGGACGCCGCGCTGACCGTCAACGAGGAGGCCCGCGACCGCACCCGCATCCCCGGCCGGGCCGCCCTGGTCTCGACCGTCGTCCTGCTCAGCACCTACCTGTTCACCGCCGTCGCCGCGCTGAGCTTCGCCGGCACCGCGACCACCGGCCTCGGCCTGGGCAACAAGGACAACACCGCGGACGTCCTGGCCGCCCTCGCGCCGGCGGCCCTGGGTGGGCCGCTGGCCAAGGTGGTCCAGCTCGCCGTCGCCCTGTCCGCCGTCGCCGCCCTGCTCACCTGCATCGTCTCCACCTCACGGCCCAACGTGTCGGTGGCCGCGCACGGCGCGCTCCCCGAGGCCTTCGCCCGTGTGCACCCGCGCTTCCGCACCCCGACCGTCGCCACCGTCTTCACCGGAGCGGTCGCCATCGTTCTCCTCGCCGGTCTCAGCTACGCCGCACCCGCCTTCCTCGGTGACGCCGTGCTTTCCATCGGTCTGCTGGTCTGCGCCTACTACGGCGCCACCGCCTTCGCCTGCGCCTGGCACTTCCGCCGCGAACTGCGCAACTCCGCAAAGGACTTCCTTACCAAGGGCCTGCTGCCGCTGGCCGGGGGCCTGATGATGCTCGCGGCCTTCATCCGCAGCGCCTCCGACATGGTCAGCCCCGACTACGGCGCCACCTCGATCGACGGCGTCGGTGGCGTGTTCCTGCTCGGCATCGGGTCGATCGTGCTCGGCCTGCCCGTCACCGCCCTGCTCCGCATCCGCTACCCGAACTTCTTCCGCCACGGACGCCGCACCGTCACCGACCTCGTCATCACAGAAAACTGAGAAATCCCCCATGCGCACACTCGCCATCGCCGCCATCCAGACCACCCCCGCCCCGTACGACCTGGAGGCAACCTGGCACCGCTTCGAAACTCAGATCCACTCCGTCCGCGAGCAACTCCCGCACGTCCAGCTCATCGTCGTCCCCGAACTCCTGCTCGCCGCTGAAGGCCCCCTGCTGGAGCCCGCGCCCGCAGACTGGATGAACCAGGCGGCCGTCCCGATCCGGGGCCCCCTCACCGACCGCCTCTGCGCCCTGGCCGCGCAGACCGGCCTGTGGCTGATCCCTGGATCCGTCTACGAGCGCGCCGAGGACGGAACCGTCTACAACACAGCCCTCGCCATCTCGCCCCAAGACGGCGTGGTCGCCCGCTACCGAAAAGTCTTCCCCTGGCAGCCCTACGAAAAGGCCGAACCCGGCAGCGAGTTCACCGTCTTCGACATCCCTGGCATCGGAACCGTGGGACTGGCCATCTGCTACGACGGCTCCTTCCCCGAGACCGTGCGACAACTGGCCTGGCTGGGCGCCGAGGTCGTCATCCAACCGACACTGACCACCACCCGGGACCGCGAAATGGAGCTGGTCTGCGCACGCGCCAACGCCTGGACCAACCAGGTCTACGTGGTCAACCTCAACGCCGCCGATCCGGCCGGCGTGGGCGCCAGTGTGATCGTCGACCCCGAAGGAGTCATCCGTCAGCAGGCAGCCGGCGGAGAGGAGATCCTCGTCGACGTCCTCGACCTAGACGCCGTCTCCCGCGTCCGCCGCTACGGCTCCGCGGGCATCAACCGGCCATGGTCCCAGCTGGCTCGATACGGGCACACGATCACGCTGCCCATGTACGGCGGCACCTTCCGCACACCGGCGTGGGCGCACGCAGACGACGCTGACTGACAGCTTGCGCCGCCGTCCCGCGCCTCGAAGGCCCGGGACGGCCACGGATGCCGCTCCCGACGCCCCGAGTGGAACCTCGCTCCCACCCCGGGACGTCTGGAGCGATTCCCTGCACAAAATGCCTGCTCATGCACCGCGACCAGAGCGCCAGGCAGAGCTGTTGGTGTCTGAGCAGAAGCCTCCTTTAAGCGCGGCACCCGCCCAAGTCGCCGATAGAACTCCCATTCGATACCCACACGCTCCGGCGTTGATCAGGGCCACGCGCAGCGTCTCGCGCTCGGGGGTGTCCTGGGCGGGGGAGCCGGCGTAGAGAGCGGCAGCGTGGCGGACGGTCCGGGTGCGCCGGTAACCCTCCAGGGGCCCGTGGTCGAGGGCTGCGGCGGCGATGAGTTGGGCGGTGAGGGAGCGCGGGCTGCGGGCGGCGCGTTCGGCGGCGTGGTCGGCGTCTTCCAGATCGGGCTGCTGGGCGAGGGCGGCCTGGTCGATGCGGACCAGGTGGTGGAAGGGTCAGATCTGGCCGCCGTGGGTGTGGCCGGAGAGTTGGAGGTCGATGCCGGCGGCTGCTGCCCGGTCGATGAACTTGGGCTGAGGTGCCAGGAGCAGGACGGGCAGGTCGGGGTCGGCGCCGTTCAAGGCTCCGGCGAGATGGGCCCGGTGGCCTGCCAGGCCGGAGGACTCGGCGGTGGCGTCATCCACGTCGGCGACCACGAGGGTGTCGCCAGCTGCCCGACGGACATGACGGACGGGGAGTGGACTACTGTTCGGCCGTTGCGGCCGTTGCTGCCGCTGCCGAGGTGGCTACGTGGCCGGGGCGGGCAGCCGGAGGCGTACTGCCATCGCGCAATACTGGATGCGATCCGCCATCTCGTGGACAACGGCATCAAGTGGCGCGCCATGCCGGCCGACTTCCCGCCGTGGGACCGGGTGTATGCGTTCTTCCGCCGCTGGCGCGACCACGCGCTGGTCAGGGAGTTCCACGACCGACTACGGACGCGGGTGCGCGAGCGGCTGGAGCGGGATGCCGAGTCGACGGCCGGGGTGATCGACTCGCAGTCGGTCAAGGCGGACGCCGTCGTCGGATCGGACAGCCGGGGCTTCGACGGCGGCAAGCTGATAAACGGGCGCCCCTCGGCGGGTCTGGTGCGGGCTCGACCGGCCCACTGTATCTATACGTGCGCACCTGTGCACGTATAGATTTCAAGCCGATTCGACCGAAGCCCGTATCTGCCGACTCCAGCCTTTACGCCGTCTGCATGCCTGCTCGCGAGTCCTTGCTGATGCGCATCTACGTGCCCCGGACAGCGTGCGTCTCGCGGAGGCGACCGAGGTGTTCGCGATGCTGTCCGACACGACCCGGCTGCACCTGCTGTGGCTGCTGGCTCAGGGGGGCGGACGTCAGCTCGCTGACCGAGCGGTGCGAGGCGTCCCGGACGGCAGTGAGTCAGCATCTGGCGAAGCTGCGGCTCGCGGGCCTGGTGGAGACGCGGCGCGAGGGTCGGTACATCTACTACCGCCTGCGCGACGGGCATCTGCGGCGGCTGGTGATGGAGGCCCTCAGTCACGCCGACCACCGGGTGAGCGGGCAGGCCCCGCACGACTGACCCGCCCGCTGCGGCCCACCCGCCCCTGACGCATGCCGCCGTTTGCCTGGCGGCCGGTCAGTGGAGCAGCGGGCCGAGGGCCCCGGCGACCCCGACGACGTACGGTTCGGGGATCATGAAGTGCCACAGCAGGCCGAGGATGGTCAGGGCTATGGCGGCGGTGAGCAGGTCTACGACGGCCTGGCGGGTCAGGACGACCACCGCGCCGCACAAGGCGCCGCCCGCGGCGGCGGTGGCTCCGGTGACGAACGCCTTGCGCTGGAGGTTGTCGCGGTGGCGGACGAACGAGCGGCCCGGGACGACGACGCCCGGGTAGAGGGCGACCGTGGCGACGAGCGCACCGGTGGCGGCGTCGACGACGTAGCCGATGAAGGAAACGGTGATGACGAACGGGCCAGGTGATCAGCCCATTGGGACTGGCAGCAAGGCCGACGCCTGCCCTACCAGTTCCCGCGACGCATCCCCACACCAACATGGCCAAGTTCTACTGCCTATTGAGGGCCACCGTCTCGTCCAGCACCGGCGGTGACTGTGTGCCCGGCCCACGCCTCGCGAATCGCATGGCGACGAACGCTCCCAGGTACAGCAGGGCGACCACCAGCAGCAGCGCCTGATAGCCCGTCACCAGCGCCAGATACTCGAGCGCGCCCCCGGTCAGCGCGCCCAGCAGATTCGCGCCGAACGCGGATGTCGGGTCCGTGGCGAGGGCGAGGCGGTCCGAGAAGATGAGGTTGGCGCAGAAGATGGGGGCGAAGGCCAGGGCGATGGCGGCGGTGAGCCGTCCGGCGAAGGGCAGCGAGAGCACGGCGTGCGCCGGGACGAGCCAGGCTGCCGCGAGGGTGGCGAAGAGCAGGAGCTGCAGCGGCAGCTGGTTGACTCGCCGTAGTCGGCGCCGGACCTCGACCGCCGCGAGGACGGCGAGCAGGACGCCGATGAAGACCAGGGCGTTGACCAGCCAGGTCGTTCCGAAGTAGAGCGCGAAGCCGATCACGTTCTTCGTTTCGAGCAGCATGAAGGCCGCGCCCATCAGGAACATGTCGGTGTAGCGGACCGTGCTTCGGATCCGGACTCCGGTCAGGCGCACCGCCAGGAGCGTCACCAGCAGGATCGCGCCCAGCGCGCCCAGGTAGAGCCTGGGAATGTCCCGGTGGAGCAGATACGGGAAAGGGTGGTCATCGCTCGCGGCCGCCGGGACCGCGCCGCTGGGCTGCCAGATCCGCTCGCACGACTGATCGGCAGTCGTCATCCCGGCCACCAGCACGGCCGCGTTCTTGCCGAACGTCGTCATACAGGGGGCATGGCCGTAGATGCCATCGAGGGAGCCGGCGAAGCGGTCGACCAGCCAGCTCGTCCGGTAGTAGTTGTACATGGCGAACGCGCCGTGGGGCGCCAGGTGATCGCGGGCGGCCTCGAACGCCTGCTGGGTGAACAGGTAGCTCTCCAGGCGCAGATTGCTCGCGCCGGCCACTAGCGTCAGCGAGTCCGGCAGCGCCAGGACGACGAGGTCGTACTTGGCGTTCGTCCGCTCCAGGAAAGCCCGCCCGTCGTTGATGTGGACGTGCACCCTGGGGTGGTCGTACGGCTTCGCGGGGTGCAGCTGTGCGCCGATCTGCTGCAGCCGGGGATCGATCTCGACCGCGTCCACGCGCTGCGCTCCGTGCGCCAGCGCGACCGCGACGTCATTGCCGTTGCCGGCCCCGATGACCAGCACGCGCTGGTGCGGATTGCCGGGCGTCCGGTCGTACGGCTGCCGGTAGGGCGAGTTCTTCCGCATCAGCACCGGGAGTGGCGCGATACTCTGGTGCGGGACACCGTTGGCCGAGATGTGGTACCCACCGGTGGTGGACTTCGCGGGCGTGAGCTGGATCTTGTAGTAGGGCGACCAGGAGATACCGGCCGTCGTCGTCTCCACGAACAACGCGGCAACCATCGCCGTCAGAGGGATGCCGTACCGCAGGGCGTTGCGCCGTCCCCCGAGGACCAGCAGGGCCGCGGCGGCGAGTACGCCCCACACGACCGACGGAGCGCGGAGCCAGGACAGCAGGGCGAAGGACACTGACCCGGTGATGCTGCCGAGCAGGTCGTAGCGGTAGGCGTCGAGCGAGGGAAGCCGGCGGAAGAGATCGGCGGCGATCTTGCCGATCGCGGCCATGATCACCGCGGTGAGCAGGAAGATAGTCGGCAGCGTCACCCACTCGGGGAAACCGGTGGTCTTCACGGCGGTGAAGTAGATGACCTGGCCGCTGCTCTGACGCACCTGAACCGGAAACTCGCGTACCAGAATGACGAGAAGCGCGAGCGGAACCGATGCCCAGCGCGTGAGCCACTGCCCGCGCGCAGCGGGGATCAGGAACCCGATGCCGATACCCAGGAACGACCCCAGCAGGATGAAGTTCGAAAAGTAGCTGAGGTGGACGACATTGGCGCCCGCCCATCTGATCAGCGCCAGCTCGACGAAGAGCATGGTCGCGCTGGCCAGCAGCAGCCTCCAGCGCACAGAGCGGTCGGCTTGTCTGGCTCCGATCAGTTTCACGCGCATTTACGGTGCCATCTTCGCCATGACGAATCGAGACGACTTGCCGATCATAATGAAATTGTCTGACATTGGCCGTTCTTGCGGACCATCCCCACCAGCAGCTGCCCTGCAGACCTGTCCCCACGACCGCCGTCCTCGATGCGGATACGCGGGTACCGTCCGCTGGCAGGTCGGCGATCTCCGCGCGCTGGCCTTCGCGGGCGCTGTGCAGCGACTTGCGCCAGACGGCGCCGGTGTGGGTCGGAGCCAAAGATCGAGGCGAGACTCTTCGAGTGAAAAAGTCGGAGCAGGGCCGCCTGATTGGCGGGTCGCTGGTTGTTGGGGGGATCTGCAAAACATACGTTCAGCTCCGGCGCGCACAGCGGTGGCGCCCGCGCACGGAGCTCGTCCAGACCTGCCACAGACCACAAAGCCGAGAGGGACAGTCATGCGCCTGATCCGCTGCTGCAACGGTGGCGGCCTCCGCCACAGCCATCGGCCTGCCCCTCTTCTTCACTGATTGGATGCCCCAGAGTTCCGATGCCACGCAGGTCCGCGTGGTCAGCGCCCGATCGCGTCCCATGAAGTGACACCCCGCGGGACATGACCCAGCGCCCAGGCATCTCGCGGAGGAAAGCCGCATCGCCCCAGCCACCCTTCACGAATCCGGCTCGCAGGAATCAGCACCCCCTGTTACAGCTACGGCGATCCCTACTGCGGCTGGGTGGGGACATACTGGGGCGGCTGCGACGAGGAGTGGGGCGTGGGCTTCGGATTCAAGAACCCTGATTGGCTCTGCCCCCACGACCCCCGCCCGAGCCCCTCGGACACACCCAGTCCCTCGGACACACCCAGTCCCTCGGACACGTCCGCCTCCGCAGGAAGCAGCAGTTCCTCGGCCACCCTCAGCCGCTTGGTCAGGCCCAGCCGCTCAGCCACATCCAGCCCCCTGGCGCACGTCGGCCACCGCCGGACGCAGCAGTTCCTCCTGATCAGTCCCGCCGAGAGACCTCCGGCGACCAGCAGCAGCGGCGGTGATCACCCGCCAGTGGCGGTCGAACCGCAGGTGCTCCCGGGGGAAGAAGACCTGCTCGGCTCTCGCGTCCCGTATCGCCGGGACGATCTCCAAGGCCACGCACGACCAGTACGGTCTGGCCCGCCGCTGCCTGCTCGCCCACATCCAAAACCTCGAAGCCGGGATCCGCACGCTGCGGCACCGCCTGTTGCTCCCCATCGGGGAGAAGGGCAGCAAGCGGGCGCCGGGCGGATACCGATCTCGGGGCGAGTGGTTCCACCTGGCTTTCGGGCAGGGTGCCCGGTCCTTCAGGGCCGGGGTGAATGCCCGCTCCCGCGTAGCGGGGCACGGGTAGCCGAATCGCCGCCCGGGCGATTCGGCGTCTCGCCGGTCTCAACAGCACGTCGCACGACGGCGACCAGCCAGGAGTTCAGGGAACGGTCGTCGGCGGCGGCAGCAGCCCTGGCCTGGTCGTGCAGATCATCGGGGAGTCTCAGATTTACATGCTTCATAGGACCATTCTTGGACTAGAATGGACCCATGTCCAGGTATCGCATGTACCCGACGCGCGAGCAGGAGCAGCAGATGCTGCTGCACTGCGCACACGCCCGGTATGTGTGGAACCTGGCTGTCGAGCAGCACTCGCACTGGAGCAAGGGCCGTAAGGCCGCTCCCGGCTTCGCGGAGCAGTGCCGCCAGCTGACCGAGGCCCGTCGTGAGAACGAATGGCTGGCCGCCGGTAACGCGGATGTGCAGCAGCAGGCGTTGAAGGACTTCGCCAAGGCCAAGAGCGCGAAGTTCGCCTCGGGTTTCGGCGAGCC